>JAYVQB010000459.1:0-4293 GCA_043757085.1 Verrucomicrobiota bacterium | reverse complement strand
CTTTCGAGCTGATCGAAATTCCGCATGTGCGACTGTCTGGAAAAAACTCCGCTGACATCCGCATGGTCGTGGACGCGCTCGATCTCTGCTACACGAAGCCGCACATGGACACCTTCGTCATCATCAGTGGCGACTCCGATTTCTCGCCGCTCGTGAGCAAGCTGCGCGAGAACAACAAGACCGTCATCGGCGTCGGTGTGAAGAACTCCACGTCCGATCTCTTCATCTCCAACTGCGATGAATTTATTTTCTATGACGACTTGGTGCGTCATGAAAAGCAACGCGCTGCCGCCGTGCGCAAGCCCGCGCCGCAAGCTGCGCCGAAAGCCACCTCGCCTGCATCCGCAGAATCAAAACCCGCCGGCGATCCCGAGAAAGCCATCCAGCTCGTGATGGAAACTGCCGATGACATCATCGAAGAACGCGGCGCCGACGAGAAGCTCTGGGGTTCCATGATCAAGCAAGCCCTGCGCCGCAAACAACCCGGCTTCAACGAACGCTACCACGGCTTCCGCTCCTTCCGCGCTCTGCTGGAAGCCGCCCGCGATCGCGGTCTGCTTGAACTGAAGCTCGAAGAAAAATCCGGTGATTACGCGATCAAGCGGATAGAGGCGGACTGACTTTTTTGTTTGTGGTCGTTTGTGTCAACGGCCTGCAACCGCAACTTCAACATTTGGCCGTCGGACACATACAGCCTACAAATTCACTGCTTCCCTTCAGCGCGCTCAGCCAATTGTTTGATATGTTCCAGCACACGTTCGTGAACAGCCTTCACGACGCGGCGAGAAAGCGGTGCCCAATAGACTTGCGGCCAGAGATCGTGCTGAAACCAACTCGTTCCTTCTATGCGCGTGCGCCCACCTTTAAGTGGCGTTAGCAGAAAGCGACCGTGTTTAACAATGAAATATCCTTCAACGTGTCGCGGAGTTACATTGAAGAACGGGTTGGTCTCGGTCATCGCGGGCGGTGTATCCAGCACATCGAACTCTAGCGCATGAGCCGGTTCCCATCGCGTGACAATCTCCGGCATTTCGCCCGTGCTCAGCACACATGCACGATGCGCGCCGACGCCGCTTCCTTGCATGGTAGCTGCGACAGGATAGGCGAGGCCGTTCGAGAGCAGACCCGTCGGAGGCGATTGGATCTTTGGAAATGCAGGCACAAATTGCCAGACAACTTCCGGCGGCGCGTTGATTTCAATTACGGTGGTTTGCTCGAGAATTGGCGGCACTGGTTTAAATCGTAATTCCAGACCCATCGTCAGTGGCGCGATCCCGCAAATGATACAAAGAATGGTTCTGTGATGCGAAGTCATCTTGCGGACGATCCAAGCGATCACCGCACCCACCGCAGCAAGGATCGTGGCCATCACCGCTGCCAACATCAGACAAATAATGCCCTCAGCCCCGAGCATTAAAAATCCGGTAAAAGCGAGCGTGAGCGAAAGCACCATCCATGTGCGCGCCCAATTCCATTCACGCCGCCAATTGCAAAGCCATGCGCTGACAAATCCCGTCGCGACGGGTAGCAGCGTGAAAAGTCCAAAACCGTAAATATGAGTTACAACAGTAGCAAGTGTCGCGATGCCAGCGGTGGAGAATGCGACCAAAAATACAATGCGAAAAATCGGGATGACCGTCCCTTCTCCGGGAATGGGAGAAAATGTTCCCGGCGGCTTTGGGGGTTTGGCGCGTGGAGGTTCAGCCATGCAAGATGATTGAACCCGAACACGCGAAAGACAAATGTTTATCCGGCGGAGTAACACTGTCGTCCCGACTGTGGGTGTTGCGGGCGTCTCGCCCCACAAAGGCATTGAAACCCCTGCGTGAGCGAGACGCTCCCGACACCCGCAGGCCAGAGGCTCGCGTTACTCCGAGTCCTACTTCCGCGCAGGGCGTTCTTGGCTAAAATGTCTCTAATTAGAGCTTGATTAGATACATTTTAGAGGGTTCAAAAAACTTTGGAGCTTTTGAGTCATAGGGCAAAACCACCTCAGCGTTCAACCATCCGCCCTTAAAATCTGCGCGAGCACATAGGGCAGGATGCCGCCGACGCGGTAGTAATCGATTTCTACTGGGGATCAATGCGGACGATGACGGGGACATCGAAGGTGCTGCCATCGGATTGGTGGACACGGAAAGTGGCTTCGTCCATCGGCTTGAAGTCGTTGCTGAGATTCAGGAGATCGAATGTGGCGTCGCCGAGGTCTTTCACTTTGTCACAGTCTTCCGTGTTTAACTGGCAGCAACGCTTTGCTATACTACTCGCAGTTCGGCCTTGCGAATATTCATTAAAAACCACACGGAAAGAATAAATCCTGCGAAAACTGCTAGACTACCATGCTCCATGCTCTTGTCATCAGGTGTTATGCCCTCATCGAGGAAAACACAGTTGGTCCCAATGTGATGGTCCTTTAACGCGATATCCATCATTTCCCCCTCATCATGACGAAGCAGTCCTGTGACCGTCGTTGTCGTGATCAACGCAGGCCAATTTTTCTCCAAGAACGCCAGTGCTTCGTCTTTTGAACGTAGGGTAGTCAGATCGTTTGCGATTTTAAGCAAGCGGGGGTCTTTTGAAACGACCACCACGTGGATGGTAGAGTCGTCAGCGGGCCATTTCTCAGTCAGCGGCACAAACACTACCTTAACTTTCTCATCCCTCTTGATTCTGGAGACTTTCGCCAAGGCCTGGGTTAAATCATACACGACATGGTGAATGGAAACCCAATTTGCTTTCGGGGTGCCTTTTGCAAAATCAGAAAGCGATAACGTGACGGGGGCTTTCGGTTCGCCTACGGAAAGGAGCATCCGACCGCCGAATGCAATAAGGCTCAGTCCAATAAGCAAAATAATCCATTTCATGTTTCAGGCGGCCTCAGACTATCGGTATTTGCAGGACTACGTGGGAAAATCTTGGTAACTCGGTGTCAATTCGCTATCCATTCACCCGCAAAATCTGTGCGAGCACATACGGCAAGATACCACCAGCCCGGTAGTAGTCGATCTCGACGGGGGTGTCGATGCGGACGATGACGGGGACATCGAAGGTGCTGCCATCAAGCACATGAACGCGGAGGGTGGCTTCGCTCATGGGTTTGAAGTCGTTGCTCAGGCCGAGGAGATCGAAGGTGGCATCGCTGAGGTCTTTGACCTTGTCGTAGTCATCCTTGTTCTTGAAGTTGCAAGGAAGAATGCCCATGCCGACGAGGTTGCTGCGGTGGATGCGCTCGAAGCTTTTCGTGATGACGGCCTTCACGCCGAGAAGGCGAGTGCCTTTCGCGGCCCAGTCGCGGCTGCTGCCCATGCCGTAGTCTTCACCGCCGAGGATGATGGTGGGTGTGCCTGCGGCTTGGTATTTTTCCGCAGCGTCGAAGATTGACATCGTGACGGAGTCCGCAGGAGTCGGTTCAGGACCGGTGATAGTTCCATTCGGGAGTTCGTGGGCTTCCGCCATCAGCTGCGCTTGCGGCTGATGGTGGTTGAAGAATTTAGTGACACCGCCTTCGGTGCCGGCAACCATGAGATTCTTAATCCGCACGTTGGCAAAGGTCCCGCGAGTCATGACGAGATCGTTGCCGCGTCGGCTACCGTAGCTGTTGAAGTCGGCCTGCGTGACGCCGTGTTCGGTGAGGAAGTGGCCAGCGGGGCTGTCTTTCTTGATGTTACCAGCGGGGCTGATGTGATCAGTGGTGACGCTGTCGCCGAAGATGCCGAGCGGGCGCGCGCCTTTGATTTCGGTGATGTCGCCGGGCGTCATGTTGAAGTCGGCGAAGAAGGGCGGATGCTGGATGTAAGTGGATTTGCCGTCCCACTCGAAGACTTCGCCGATGCTGCCTTTGATCTCGTTCCACTTCGGATTTTGCGAGGCGAAGTCGGTGTAAAGTTTGCGGAAGACGTCAGGCGAAAGCGCAGACTCCATGGCTTCACGAATCTCTTCGGTCGTTGGCCAGATGTCTTTGAGAAAAACTTCGGCACCTTCGGAATCAAGTCCGATGGGTTCGCGGCTGAGGTTGATGTCAACCGTTCCAGCAAGCGCGTAGGCGACGACGAGCGGCGGGGACATGAGGAAGTTCGCCTTCACGCTTTGATGCACGCGGGCCTCGAAGTTGCGATTGCCGCTGAGAACGCTGGCGCCAATGATGTCTTGTGCCCGGACGACATCTTCGATGCCTTTGTCGAGAGGTCCGCTGTTGCCAATGCAGGTAGTGCAACCGTAGCCGACGGTCTGGAAGCCGAGCTTGTCGAGTTCTTCTTGGAGGCCTGTTTTCGTGAGGTAATCCGTCACGACGCG
>JAYVQB010000458.1:0-4297 GCA_043757085.1 Verrucomicrobiota bacterium | reverse complement strand
TCAAACGTGATCCCAATCTGCTCGGCGGCCTGAACATTTACGATGGCCAAGTCACGCATCGGGCCGTGGCAGACGCGCACGGCGTGGAGTTCGCCGATCCGCGGGCAACGTTTGCATTGTGACAATACTGAGCCGTGTGGTAGGATGGGCGCATGTCCACTGTCGAAGTTAGAAATAAGCAGGTGCCGATCCCGGATGAGATCATGGCGTTGATGGGATTGCATGAAGGCTCGATGCTTGAAGTGCAGCCCTGTGGCAATGGCATCTTGCTCCAGCCGAAGACCAGAATGAAGACAGGTTCAATCAAGGAACTGTGGGGAATACTGCCAAAACCGGAGCGGCCAGTGACACTGGAAGAAATGGAAGAAGCAATCTCTTCGTGCAGCGAGGAATGATCGGAGTGGACACCAACATCTGGGTTCGGTATTTCACGCGCGATCATCCGATACAGTCGCCGGCGGCGAAGAAATTTCTGGATGACACATGCGGCTTGGATTGCCAGGCGTGGTTGTCCGCTATCGTGCTTTGCGAGCTGACTTGGGTTCTGCGCAAATCCTACAAATACTCGCGCACAGAAATCAGCAGTGTCATTCGCAAGCTGCTCGACAGTCCCGAGATCGTCGTAGAGAAATCTAACGTAGTCGAGGAGGCACTCAAAACATACACCGCGTCGAACGTGGGATTCTCCGACTGCCTTATTGGTCGATTGAACATTAATAACTCTGTTCCGAAAACTTTCACTTTTGATGCCCGTGCTGCGAAGCTCGACGGCTTTGAACTTTTGCAAATCGATCCAACACCTGAACCGACATGACCACCCGCCGCCAGTTCATCAATCAATCCGCCCTCGCGAGCGGTTCATTTTTTATCGCGAAGAATCTGTCCTCGTGTGGCAAGTCGAGCGATGCGGTTCGAGTCGCGGTGGTCGGGTTTCGCGGTCGCGGTGCGGATCACATCAAGAGCATTCAGGAACTTTCTGGCGCGCGCATTGTGGCCCTTTGTGATGTGAACAAAACGCTACTGGAGAAGCAGGCGGGCGAATTGAAGAAGCAGGGTATCGAGGCCAAAACTTATCAGGACATTCGCAAGCTTCTCGAGTCAAAAGACATTGATGCCATCAGCATCGCCACGCCGAACCACTGGCATTCACTTGCGGGGATTTGGGCCATGCAGGCGGGCAAGGACGTGTATGTGGAGAAGCCCGTTTCGCACAATGTCTGGGAAGGCCGGCAACTGGTGAATGCCTCGCGCAAATACAACAAGATCGTGCAAACTGGCAGCCAGTGCCGCAGCAGTGATGCGCTGCGCGATGCCGTGGCCTGGGTGAAGGCGGGTAACATTGGAAAAATCCAGATCGCTCGCGGGCTTTGCTACAAACGACGCGGCAGCATTGGCCAAACTAAAGAGCCGCTCGCAGTGCCGCCGGAGATTGACCTCGACCTCTGGCTTGGCCCCGCGCCGAAAGAAGCGATCCATCGGAAGAAGCTCGACTACGACTGGCACTGGCAGTGGGCTTATGGCAATGGCGATCTCGGCAATCAAGGCGTGCATCAGATGGATATCGCGCGGTGGTTTCTCGGTGAGAATGAAATCGCTCCGACTGCATGGAGCGTTGGTGGTCGTCTCGGCTATGAGGACGATGGCGAGACGCCGAACACGCAGCTCATTTATCAGGCATACAAAACCGCGCCGCTGATCTTTGAAGTGCGGGGACTTCCGACATCGTCTGCGGACAGCAAGAAAATGGACAAGTTCATGGGCGCGGACATCGGCTGCGTCATTCACTGCGAGGGTGGCCATGTCATTGTGCCGAGCTACACCGAAGCCATCGCGTATGACAAGAACGGGAACAAACTCAAATCATGGAAGGGATCGGAAGATCATTTTGCCAATTTTATCAAGGCCGTGAAAAGCCGGAAGCGCGAGGACTTGAACGCCGATATATTGGAAGGCCATCTCAGCGCGGCCATCTGTCACACGGGAAATATTTCTTATCGGCTCGGCGAGAAGCAGGGGGTCGCAGAAATCAAAAAAACAATCGAATCCCAATCTGGCGCGGCTGAGACATTTGATCGCATGGTGCAGCATCTTGAAGCCAATGGTGTGGACCTGAAAGCCACACCGCTCACGCTTGGCCCCGCGTTGCAGTTTGATCCGAAATCGGAGAAGGTCATCGGCAATGAAGCCGCAGCTAAACTCATGACGCGGGAATATCGCGCGCCGTTCGTAGTGCCGGAGATTGCGATTTAGCAAGAAACACAGCTCGTCTATTTCATGCCGAAGCCAGGCGGCTTGAGGGGTATTGGATGTGCCGAAAAGTCATAGGTGCGTCCGGAGCGGAATTAGGCTGGGGCAGTCACGCGCTTTTTGTTTAAGCGATACTTGAGGTAAAGAAACCCAAATATGTATTTTCATAATTTCAATAAATATCTTGCTAAGGTTGATGCAATCTGGGCATCATCACCGAATCAACAATTCCCGACCCTGTATCCCTATGAATGATATGAAAATCCGCCGTGTCTATCCCATGCTGTTCACAGTCTTGCTTGGCTGTTTGATGTTGTTTTCTCAGAAGGTGACTGCGGAAACGATCCTCAACCAGGATGGTATGCCTCACCCCGAGATAAATCTTCCGCGCAAGTGCCGGGGAACCGAGGTCGCCGGTCTCATTGGAAGCAAGCTGGCTGAACTTGCCAAATATCACAAGCATACTGCGTGGGAACTAAGCTCAATTCTTGAACAAAATTCCTCGCTTCGAGCCAGCAAAGCAGGACGGCTTCATTATGTTTGCGCCGGGCTTGCGGTGAAAGCCGGAACGACCACAACGGGTGGCACGACTGCGCAGGCCACCACGATTGCCCTTACTGACACCTTCAAGCTACACAGTCGGCCCGGCACGACCAAGGTGATTTACCTGAATTTCACCGGGCATACCACGACGGGCACATGGTGGAATACGGACAGCAATGTGGCCTCGATCGTGACTCCGCCCTATGATACCGACGGCAATCCGTCTTCTTTCAGCAATACGGAGCTGACCAACATCCAGGAAATTTGGCAGCGGGTGGCGGATTACGCGCCCTTCGAAGTTGACGTCACGACGGAAGATCCCGGATTGGCTGGCATCGTGAAAAGCGGTGCCGCTGACACGAGTTATGGCATTAGAGTCTGCATTGGCGGCAGCAGCATGGATTGGTTTGGCGACGGTGCGGGTGGTGTGACTTATCTCGATTCATTTGGCATGAACACAGATACGCCTTCCTTTGTGTTCCCCAAACAGCTTGGCAATGGTTATCCGAAATACGTTGCCGAGGCCGTGTCACATGAAGTGGGACACAGTTTCGGTCTCGATCATCAGGGCCAGACCAATGGCACGGAATACTATGCCGGGCAGGGCAACTGGGCACCGATCATGGGTGTGGGCTACGACAAGTCAATCGTGCAATGGTCGCAGGGCGAATACCCGCTGGCGAATAACAAAGAAGACGAGCTGGCCATGATCGCCCGATACATTCCTTTCCGGGCCGACCAGGTCGGGGGCGACATCCTGCATGCCACTACGCTGAGCGGGTCGTCGTTTAAAATCAGCGGACTGATTGAGCGACGCTCAGACGTGGACATTTACGGGTTCACCACGGGCGCGGGCGCCATCAGCTTGAGTGTGGACGGAGCCTCGCCATCGCCGAATCTCAATGCGCAGGTTTCTCTTTATGACGGCGCGGGCAATCTGATAACCGTGGCCAATCCGGGGACTAATCTCGGCGCAACACTTGCAGCAATTGTCAAGCAAGGCACTTATTATGTTGCCATCGACGGCATTGGTTCCGGTTCGGCCAGCAGCACTGGATACAGCGACTATGGCAGCCTTGGTCAATATACTTTGACGGGCACAGCAGTTCCCATCACCAGCGGAGGTCAGCCCCCGGTGGCAGTCGCGACCAAATCCACACCACTTACGGGTATCGTGCCCCTGAATGTATATTTCTCCAGCAACGGCAGCTATGATCCGGATGGATCAATTGCGAGATACGACTGGGATTTTGGCGACGGCGCTACTTCGACTGAGCCGAATCCTTCGCACATCTACACCGCGGTCGGCACTTACACACCCTCACTGGTGGTGTTCGATAACACTGGCCTGTCTTCTTCGACCAAGCTCACCGTCAACGCACAGCCTGTGGTCGTGAATACGAAGAACCGTAAGCGTCAAGCCACGCCCCTTATGGAAAGACTGGTCATAGGTCATGGGGATCGTAGCATCGTGCTATGACGGAGAGTATCTACGACGCGAGCCAGA
>JAYVQB010000457.1:0-4302 GCA_043757085.1 Verrucomicrobiota bacterium | reverse complement strand
AGGGCTTCCACTTCGACTTGTGGCTTGGCCCATCGCCGTCTCATCCTTACAATCCCGCGTATTTCAAAGGCGGCCCCGGCATGAACTGCCTGGAGTGGAACATGTTCTGGGATTTCGGTGCGGGCCAGATCGGGGACATGGGCAGCCACACGATGGATCTTCTCTGGAACGCCGTGGATGCAAAACTTCCGACTTCCGCCGAGGCGAAGGGCGATGCGTTCAATCCTGATGTCGCGCCCGTCATGTGCGAGTCGCACTTCGAGCATCCCGCGAACGACTGGCGCGGCCCGATCAACATCGGCTGGTATCAGGGCGGAGCCATGCCCCGTTCGCCCAAGCCAGAAATTGATCTCACCAAGATCGGCCACGGTGCGATGTTCAAAGGCAAGGAAGGCTTCCTCATCGCCGACTTCGACTCGCGTCTCATCGTGCCCTTTGGCGACAAGGCCGATCTCACTTACTACAAGCCGCGCACCAAGGAAACCGTGCTGCCGGACATCGGCCACTTCCAGAAACAGTGGTTTGATGCTTGCAAAAATCCAAGCAAACCGACCGCTTGCGACTTTGAATACAGCAGCAACATGATCGAGCAAATGCTGCTCGGCCTCGTCGCCTACCGCGTCGGTAAGAAATTTCAATACGACGGCGCGACTGGCAAGGCGACCGACTGTCCCGAAGCGAACGAATTCATGGGCCGTAAGTATCGCGATGGCTGGACGCTGAACGGGTGATTCACGCCCGCGGATGCGCCTTGTCATAGACGTGCTTCACAAAAGCGAGTGCTCAGCAAAAACTTGAGCATATCCGATTTCAATACTAAACTGGAAACATGGATACCTTCTCCCATGTGTTGGAAGTCGCCTCGGCGCTTTCGCTCGACGAGCAAGAGCAACTCAGCGATACGCTGAAACGGCGGGTGAATGACCAGCGCCGGACGGAAATCATTTCTTCTGTGAAAGAAGCTTGCAAAGAACACAGCGAGGGGCGCGTGCGCGCCTCCTCTGTTAGTTCCATCATGAAACGCATCCGCGCGTGAAAAGACTGCTTCTGCCATCGAAGGCTTTTCTCCGGACGGCGAAGCGTCTGGCGTCAAAAAGACCAGACGTGGCCGATGCGATTGAAGCCGCGCTCATATTGCTTGGCGATGATGCGTTTCATCCCTCGCTTAGAACACACAAGTTGAAAGGCAAGCTCGCCACATCGTGGGCTTGCTCTGCGGGCTATGATTTACGGATCGTGTTTCAGTTCGTCAAGCACGCAGGCACTGAGGCTATTCTACTCGAAGCAGCCGGAACTCACGACGAGGTCTATTGATCTTTCACGCCCGCGGATGAGCCTTGTCATAGACCTGCTTCATGCGCTCCGTGGTGACGTGCGTGTAAATCTGCGTCGTGCTCAGGCTGGCGTGGCCGAGCAACTCCTGCACGCTGCGCAAGTCCGCGCCGTTGTTCAGCAAATGAGTGGCGAAGCTGTGGCGAAATTTGTGCGGCGTGACTTGCACGGGCATTCCTGATAGCCGCCAATATTTCACGACCACGTCATTGATTCCTTGGGTCGTCATGCGCTTGCCCACCTTGCTGCGAAAGAGCGGGCCGTCATAAACGCCGAGCTTGCTTTGATATTTCTGCACGGCCCTCACCGCTGGCCCGCCGACGGGACAGAGCCTTTCTTTGCGACCCTTGCCGAAGACGCGCATGGTCTCGCTATAGACATCCACATCGTCCACGTTCAATCCCGCCAGCTCACTAAGCCGGACGCCAGTGCTGTAAAATAATTCGAGGATCGCCGCATCGCGCTCGCCCGCCCAGACGGGTGCTTGCTTCTCTTTCGGCACGGTCAAAGGCAGCGCGAGCATTTGTTCTACCTGGGTAATCGTGAGCACGACGGGCAGCTTTTTTTCCGCCTTGGGCAATTGCACTTCAAGCAGCGGATTTTTTTTCCAGCCGTGGCGACGCGTGAGAAATTTGAAGAACGAGCGAAACGCGGCGAAGTGCAGCCGGATGGTCGCCCGCCCCATCTCCGCCTTCATCCGCTCAAAAAGATATTGGCGAAAATCATCCGCCGTGAGCGCATCCCATGCAGTAAAGCCGCGATGTTTCGCACGGAACATGTCCAGCGCATGACGATAGTTGTCCAGTGTGCGCGGCGACGCCGTGCGCTCGACCGCCATGAACTGGAGGAAGTCGGCGGTGAGAGGATCGCGGATGCTGGATGCTGGATGCTGGATATCAGACATGAACTTTTAGCTGTTTAACGGATGCAACATCGCCTAGCACTGGCGTTTTTCATCACCTGCTTTAATTATCCGTTCTTGCCATCCAGCATCCAGCATCCAGCATCCAGCATCATGCTTACCAAGCGCATCATTCCCTGCCTCGACGTTCACGACGGGCGTGTGGTCAAAGGCACCAAGTTCCTCGACATCCGCGATGCGGGCGATCCCGTGGAGTGCGCCGTCGCTTACAACAACCAGGGCGCGGACGAGCTGGTCTTCCTCGACATCACGGCGTCATCCGACGAGCGCAAGACGATGGCCGATGTGGTCGCGCGCACCGCTGAGCGTTGCTTCATGCCCCTCACGGTTGGCGGCGGCATCCGCACCGTGGCCGACATGCGGGCGATGTTGCTCGCGGGCGCGGACAAAGTGAGCGTGAACACCGCAGCGGTCTTCAATCCCGGTGTCGTTGACGAAGCCGCAAGCGCCTTCGGCTGCCAGTGTCTCGTGGTCGCGATTGATGCCAAGCGCAACGAGCGCGGCTCGTGGACCGTCTTCACCCACGGCGGTCGCAAGCCCGCTATCCGCGATGGAAAAGAACTCGATGCCATTGAGTGGGCCAGCGAAGTCTGCCGACGTGGTGCCGGAGAAATTTTGCTCACGAGCATGGACGCCGATGGCACGAAGGCAGGCTACGACATCGCCTTGAACAAAGCCGTCAGCGAAGCCGTGACCATTCCCGTCATTGCCAGCGGCGGCGCGGGCAGCCTCGACCACATGGTGCAGGTTCTCAACGAGGGCAAAGCCGACGCCGTGCTCGCAGCGAGCATTTTTCACTTCGGCGAATTCACGGTGCGCGATGTGAAGCAACATCTCGCATCGCACGGGATTCCGGTGCGGCTTTGAACGCGCCTCACTGAGCGTCAGAATTTTTTGGGAATATTCCCAACTCTTTCAGCGCAGCGTTGTCTAACCGAGTTACCAAAAGGCCGCTCCCCACGGTCGCAGGCAACTTCAGTTGTCAGACTGATATGATCACGATTTCACATCGCGCCACGGAGGAGTTGAGCGAGCGCTTCAACATGATGCTGGCCTTGATGGCCTTCAGCAGCCCTGACAGATCGGGCCTCAATTCCATTCTTTGCCGCGTGCTGGATGGCCGCGAACTGGAAGACATCTGTCCGATCGATGCCGCCATCCTCACGCCCGACGAACACGCCCACTACGCTCATTTGCGCGACCCGCACCTGCGCGCCCTGGCTTATCGAACGCGCGCAGAACTCAAGCGCATGTTGGGCCGCGAGATCGGCGTGCTGCCACAGCTTGTGCCATTGCGATGCGACGAACACGGCAAGCCGCGCTGCATGCATCCGCTTGCGGCGGGACTGGACTTCAGCGTTTCGCATTCAGAGGAATGCTCGCTGATTGCTCTCGGCGAAGCGGACGGCATTGGCGTGGATGTGGAGCGGATCATTGACGAAGAGCCTTCGGATGAACTTCTCGAAATCATCTTCAATGAGCAGGAATTGGAGCAATGGCTCGCGCTGCCTGAACAATATCACCGACGCGCCTTTACAGAAGCCTGGACCGTGAAAGAAGCCACACTGAAAGCCACCGGCGCAGGACTTGATGGTTCCCCGCATGAGATCAGCCTCCGCTTCACGCCCGATGGCCACGCAGAACCGGTCTTCGGAAAATCCAACTGGGTATTCGAACGTGTAAACTTCTGTCCGCATCACGCCGCCTCCTGCGTGGTCATCCTGCCGTCACTGGAAAACCGGCAACGCGGAATGGCTGCGTAGCAAGGTTCACGCCCGAGGATGAAAATTCCTGTGCGCCTCCTTTAACCGACGCTGATCCACATGCGTGTAAATCTGCGTGGTGGCGATGTCTGCGTGACCGAGCATTTCCTGAATAACTCGCAAGTCCGCGCCGTGGCCCAGTAGATGCGTGGCAAAACTGTGCCGCAGCAAATGCGGATGAATCTTCTTCGGATCCAGCCCCGCGAGTGCTGCGCGCTTTTTCACAATCTGCCAGACGCGTGCTGTGGTGAGCTGCCCGCCGTTGCGATTGAGAAAGATGAAGCT
>JAYVQB010000456.1:0-16962 GCA_043757085.1 Verrucomicrobiota bacterium | reverse complement strand
CGTTCTTGCCGGTGTGCTTGAAGTAATCGACCTCTGCGTTGATGAAGCCGTAGAAATGATCGAAGCCATCCTGCTGCGGTGTCGTCGCGCGACCGAGGTGCCATTTGCCGATCAGTGAAGTCATGTAGCCTGCTGATTTGAAAGTGGACGCGATGGTGTGAAAGCCAGCGGGCATTCCTGGCGCGGGACCGTTCAGCGGAGCCACGATGCCGTAACGCCGCGGCATGATGCCCGTGAGCAACGCTGCGCGCGTGGGGCTGCACACCGGATAAACATAGAAGCGCTGAAGCTCCATGCCTTCCTTCGCGAACCGGTCGAGGTTTGGCGTGGTCATCGCTTTAGAATGATAACCGACATCCGCCCAGCCGAGATCGTCCACGACAATCATCAGCACATTCGGCTTCGCGCTGCCCGCCGCTGGCACGGCGCGTGGCGCGCTCAGGCAACAAGCGATGCCGAGTCCGATGATCCGAAGCGTTTGCAGCGGGATCATTTGAAGGGCGCGCCGCTGATGTCGATGTCGGGCTTCGTGTTCCAGCGTTTCACCCAGCCTGGCTTTTCGATCACGGTGCGGAAGATAACGGTGTTGTCGAGATCGAGGTCTTCGCTCCAGACCCACTTCGCGCCGGAGAAATCGACTTTGTAAAACGGCTCCTTCGGATTGACGCGCTCCTCGGTGTATTCGGTGGCGAAGGGCCACTTGCTGTCATCGAAGCCGACTTTCCACCAGCCGTCGGGGATCGGCGTGTGGACGACCTGGGGATTCTTCGCGTCGTGATTGATCGGCCCTTTGAAGAAGTTCATCGCCTTCCACTTCGCATTGCTCGTCGTGCCATCACTGAACTTCACGATGAAGCCGCCGTCGCCGATGTGGTCGCCGTATTCCAGCCCGGTCTTTGGATCGGCATTGTCCTTCGCGATGATGGCGATGGTCATGGGATACTCGGGGAGAATGTCGAAGCTCTGCACGTTGTGCGGCGTGAACTTGATCGAGTCCACCGCGACGAGTTCGCCGTTGATGAACATCGCGAACCAGTTGTCGGCATAGACATCGACGTGGACCGTGTCGTCCATGCGCGGCTTGATGAGGCCTTTGTCGTCATTGCCGCCGCCCCCTTTTCCCTTGCCCTGGCCACCGGGGCCGCGCTGTTCGACAATGCCTTGCGGCCTCGCAACCGGCCCGCCCACGGCACGCGTGTCCAGTTGCGACGGCTGATTGTTTTGCGCGACCGGCGGAGGTGGAGGCGTGTCGTTTTGCGAAACTTCTCTTGGACGCGGCGGACGTTGCGCATCACCGCCACTGCCGTCGCGTGAGTAAATCACATCCAGCGATGCAGTCGCGAGCACTTTGTCCTTCATCGCCTCCAGCATCACATCGCGATTCACATCGCGTGGAGATTGCGTGATCTGCAAAGGAGAACTCAGCGCGTAAACCGTAAGCACATAAGTCTTCGCGCCGGGCCCCTGCGAATGTGGAGGTTCGTAGCCAATCTGCCCTTTGAAGCTCGCGCCGACTTTGCCGATGCCTTGCGCATTTTTTGGCAGACTCGTGGTGCTCGCGGGGATGTCCCACATCGTCCAGTAATGTTTCATGACGTTGCCCGGCGCGAGATGATCCATGATGAGCGCGTAGCTTTTCGTTCCAGCGGGTGCGCCAGTCCATGAAAGTGGGAGCGTCGCACCGCTGCCGTCGCCAGTGTAATCCATCGGCAACGCGCCGTCGTCTTTGACTTCAGGACTCGTCAGAACAAATGCCGCATTGGGTTTCTTCATCGCACCCTGTCCAAACTTCGATGCCGACTCCTGCTGCTCGCGTCCACCGTTAGGCGGACCACCCTGGACTCCTTGGCCTCCCTGACCATCCGGTCGTTTTCTTTCACCGCCACCATCACGCGGTGGGGCACCTCCATCACGCGGACGCTGACCTCCCATGCCCGCACCACCACCGCGACCTTCACGCGCTTGATAAGTTTCCTCCTGCTTCTGGCCGTCGGTGGACACAAACTGGAACTTCCAGGTCCCGCTGCCCATGTCCAGATAGTTCACGGCTCCTTGCTTGCCGCCGATAGTGTAGGTGAGATTTCGCAGCTTGCCGTCCGGGTTGGTTTTGAAATCGGTGATTTTCGCGCCACGCAGCGGCGGTTGGTCTTTGCGCACCGAATTCGCACGTGGCTGCGGATCGACCTGCCCTTCCGCTTCCGCGACCTCGCCGTGGAAGCCGCCATTGACATAAGGATACTTGGTCGAGGCGTGATAATGATAACCGTCCTTGGCAGTCTCGTGCCCGTTGAACTCGTCGAGCTTCCCCAGCGGTGCTCCATCCGGCTCGGTCAACCCATAAATCGGATAACCATCAAGTGCATACGCGATGGGCAAACCTTTGCCAACGACTGCCTGCAAATGCAATGGCGCGGCATGATAGTGATAATCATCGGCCCGCCCGCAGTGACCGCCCCACTGATCGAGTTCCCCAATCTCCTGCGATACTTCGCCACGATTGTTCTCAGGATTGAAGATCGGAATGCCATTCGCCGCCAACGCGATGGCTCCGCGCAGGAACTTTCCTTTGATGGAAACCGGCGTCTTCGACGGGACGGGATGCAAGGGCACACGCCAGGCATTGTCGCCGGTGTAAGGCTGCGGCAATGGCACCTGCTGCTGCCAGGCCGTGATGCCCACCATCATATTGTGATCGGGCAAGCCGTTCGATTCCACATAGATAAAGTTCTGATCCCAACGGAGATTGAGTTTGGGGAATTTTTGAAACGCTGCGGCTTGCATTGGGGCACCAGCCTGCGGCCCGGCGTTGATGCCGCCCAGAACAAGACGAAGCACCGAGATGCCCGACACATTGGAGGCCAGAACGACTGGTTGAGTGAGAACGGGAGCGACCTTCGCCGCTGCATGTTCCAGTTTCCAATCCTCCAGCAGATGCGCCCGCAGGACCTCACGCTCCGCGCCGGGTGCAGGCAATGATGCACGCTGCCATTCGTGAGCCTGCGTGTAGGACTTGGGAAAAAGAATGAAACAAGCCGACGCCAAAAGAAGATGTATGTCACTGCGCATGGGATGAGTTTTGCAGAGGCAACCTTAATTCAAGGTTAAGAAGCGCATGATTCCTTGGAAATTCGCGCCCACAGTTTCATCATCCATTAAGGTTCAACGATTATCTTTCAGAATTGATTCCACCATGCGCCTCCTCCTCATCGAAGACGAAACTGAACTCCTGCGCAGTCTGGCCACCGCACTGAGAGAGGATGGATTCGCCGTGGACACGGCATCGGACGGCAGAGACGGATTGGACAAGGCGCTCACTGCCGACTACGACGCCATCGTGCTGGATGTGATGCTGCCGCTGCTCGATGGCTGGGAAGTGCTGAGACGGTTGAGGGGAAACAAGCGCACGCCCGTTCTTATGCTCACCGCGCGCGACCGCACGGCAGACCGCGTGCGCGGACTGGACAGCGGCGCGGATGATTATTTGATCAAGCCTTTCGATCTCGATGAACTGCTGGCGCGCCTGCGGGCATTAATCCGGCGCAGCGCAAACCAGACCCAGTCAAACATGGAGATCGGTGATGTGCGACTTGATTTCGCAGCGCGGCGCGTCAGTCGTGGCAGTGTGGAGATCGTGCTCACTGCGCGTCAATATACGCTGCTGGAATATCTCGCAATGCATCGCGGCGAGGTCGTTACGCGCACCACGCTCTACGAGCATCTCTTCGACGAGAACGAGTCTTCGCTCTCGAACCTGCTGGACGTTTACGTCTCGAATCTGCGGAAGAAACTCGGTCACGACTTCATCACCACCCGCCGCGGTCACGGCTACTGCATCGAGGCATGAAATTCTTCAAATCCATCCGCTGGCAGTTGGAGTTGTGGCATGGACTGCTGCTGCTCGCGGTCATCTGCGCGTTTGGGTTGACAGCTTATCAGCTCGAGAAGACCGAACGGCTCCGCAGCATCGACGCCGAATTGCAGCAACGGCTTTCGGTGGTCGTAAACACGCTGCGTGGTTCGCCCAGGGATGATGCGCGTCGGCAGAGGCCCGACAACATTCCCCCACAGATCGATGACCGGCAGCGCGCGAGATTGGAATCGTCTCCAGAGATTCGCGCACTTTTTGGCGGGCAAAGCCACTATTACTACGTCATCTGGATGCGTGATGAATCACCCGCAGCCAAATCGGCCAACGCGCCAGCAAATGCCCCGCGCCCTATGGAGCGGGATTCAGTAACGCGGTTTCGGGAAAATATTTTTCGCGAGGCTTCAATTTTTGCCGCGCCAGTCGATTGCGTGCTGGTTGGCCGGGACATTTCCGATGTGAACGCGGCAGTTCGCTTCCACGCGCTTCTGCTTGCCGGAGCAGGTGTCGTGCTGCTCGCGCTCGGCCTGACGGGAGGCTGGTGGCTCACCTCACGCGCACTGCGTCCGGTTCGTGAGATTGGCAAGACGGCTACTCAAATCGCGAACGGCGATCTGTCACAACGCATTAACATCACGCAAATGGAGAATGAACTTGGTGAACTCGCCAACATCCTAAACTCGACTTTTGCCAGACTCGAATCAGCCTTCGCCCAGCAAGCGCGTTTCACATCAGATGCCGCCCATGAACTGCGCACGCCGCTCACCGTTCTGCTGACACAAACCCAAGCGGCGCTGGCCCGCGAAAGGAGTGCAGAAGAATATCGCGACGCCCTGCTCGCCAATCAAGCAACGGGCCAGAGAATGCGACGGCTTATCGAGTCCTTACTCGAACTGGCCCGTCTTGATGCCGGACAGGAACCACTGCGTCATGTCTTATGCGATCTTTCCGTGATTGCGGCAGATTGCGTAGAATTGCTCCACCCGCTGTCTGACAGCCGGCACATTGTGATTCATTCCGCATTAACTGAGTCCCGCTGCGAGGCAGATCCCGGTCGCATTGCACAAGTCATCACCAACCTCATTAAGAACGCCATCGACTACAATCGCGAACATGGTGAAGTGCGCCTGAAAACGAAGCAACTCGACGACACCGTGCTGTTCGAAATTTCCAATACCGGAATCGGAATCGCTCCGGAGCATCTGCCGCATATTTTTGACCGGTTCTATCGCGCTGATGCCGCGCGCAGCGACAGTGCAGCGCGCAACGGACTGGGGCTGGCGATTTCCAAGGCCATCGTCGAAGCGCACGGGGGCAGCATTCAGGCGAGCAGCACCATTGGTGAAGGGGCAATATTCGTCATGATTCTTCCCAAGACTGCGAAATAAAAATCTCCGCTGACCAAACCATTTCCGTGAAAGAATGCGTAGTCTCATGGTTAATAGTATTCAGACTTAATCATTCCATTTCATGAAACACCTCTCATCCATTCTCCTTCTGACGACTACCCTTTCCCTTCACGCCTCCGATCCTGTGACTCTCAAACTCTGGCCTAGTGGCGCGCCGGAACCTGCGGGCTACAAATGCGAGCCGGAAAAAGTGATGCCACCCAAGGATGACAATGACGTGAAGCGCGTGACGAATGTCTCTGAGCCAACGATCACAGTTTTCAAGCCACAAAAGCCCAACGGCACTGCTGTCATCGTCTGTCCCGGCGGCGGTTACAGCATTCTGGCGATTGATCATGAAGGCACCCAGGTTTGCGAATATCTGAACACCATTGGCGTCACGGGCGTTCTATTAAAATATCGCGTGCCTGCACGGGACAAGACGAACCCCGGAAAAGAACCGCTTCAGGATGCGCAACGCGCCATCGGTCTGGTGCGACATCACGCCGCAGAATGGGGCGTCAAACCCGACCGCATTGGTATCATGGGCTTTTCTGCGGGCGGTCATCTCTGCGTCATGGCGACCTTGCATCCCAACGACCGAACTTACACGACCGACCCCGCTCTGGATGTGGAAGATGCACGTCCGAATTTCTCCATTCCGGTCTATCCAGCTTATCTCGTAACCCAGGAAGATACCTTCAAGCTCAAACCTGAAATCGTAGTCACCGACAAAGCACCGCCGATGTGCCTGATTCATGCCAACGATGACAAAGGGGTAACCAGCCCGAGCAGCAGCGCCTTGCTCTATCTTGAATACAAAAAGCTTAACTTGCCCGCTGAACTCCACATTTACACCAAAGGCGGTCACGGGTTCGGCATGGGAAAATCCGGCCTGCCCACCGCAGATTGGCTGGTGCGCGTCGGCGAATGGATAAAAACGATGGGCTGGGTGGAGTGACGCGGCGTCGCTCACACTTGCATCGCCCGCACCAGTTCTTTGATGCGATGCGGACGCCAGACATTTTTGAATCTCACCTGATCGTCCATCCCTGCGGCGGAGGAAAACTCGACCGTGCCCGAACCGGCGAGGACGTTCCATCCGCTTTGATAAACGTCGATTGCGCGAATGTCGCGGATGCGAATTTCCTTTGAACTGCGGCCAACGATTCCGGATTCGATCTCGACCCGCTCGGTGGTCACGAGGTAATCCACGCCGCTGCGATTAAGGGCCACAAACACCAGCACCAAGCCTGCGAGCGATCCGGCGGTGATAGTCAACTCGATGCGAAGATGCTGTTTCACGCACCAAACAGTGGCTGCGGTGAAGATGATAAACAGCAAGATAGATTTCGGATAACAAAGGAATGATGGCCTGCCGTGATAGAGCAGTTCTTCATAGGATGACTCCGGTTCATGCGGTTCGCGCGGCGACTCTAGGCCGTCTTCTTCATCTTCATCAATTTCTTCAAACTCATCAGACTGCTCGTCATCATCTTCGTATTCAAGCTCATCTCTGACGGGCAGTGGAGTATCCGCGCGGAACTCCTGAACCGTCGGAACTGATGGAACGTGCGGGCTACGCGGAGTGATGCGTTTGACCTTGGGCACAACATCTGGATGCGGCGCGATGAGCAAATCGCCGAGCAGGTGCGCCAGGCCAGTTTGATCATCCATCACGATTTCACTGCGGCTCAATCTGCCCGTCTGCAACATCTGGCGCAGCTCGTCTCTGGAATAGACATCCTTGAACTCAGGACGATCAGGTAGGAAAAAGCGGGTGTCGTTCATGAGCAAATCCCGGCATCATTCTTCCGGCAACTTGGGCAGCAGTTCCTCGCGGGCGAGGAGTTCCTTCACATCCAGCAGCGGCAGCATTTCTTTTTTTGTGCGAATCAGTTCGCCGAGATACGGCACCAGACGATCCATTTCGCTAAGGGCGTTGTGCACCAGACCCGCGATCACGGTTTCGTCGTGACGGTTTTTGGGAAACACATTGCCAAGTCGGAACATCACCAGGCCAGTGTCCCATTCCACTTCAAAAGCGCCGAGGTTCAAATCCTTGTTCGCCCGCATCAGCATTTCCGCCGCGCGGGCTTTGTGCGTAACCGGGATGTTCATCGGCGCATGGGAAACAATGGTCACAAAATTTGCGTCCGCAAAACTCTGCACATGCACCAGCACGCGACCATGATAAGCATCGAAGCCGCATTCTACGACTTCCATTCCGGGAACTTCGCGATATGTCCAGCCTTGAGATTTGAAGGCGTTCAGGACAGCGACGTGCAGCGCGGACATGGAGGAAGAGGCAAGACTTGAAGATTCAAGAATCAAGATTCATCTCTTGTCTCTTGAAGGAGTGGTCGGGGCGGCGGGATTCGAACTCGCGGCCTCCTGGTCCCAAACCAGGCGCTCTACCAGGCTAAGCTACGCCCCGAACAGAACGCGGAGTTTGGACGTAATTGCCAAGGAGTCAAGCGAGACGCGCAAACTTTGGCCGTTTGTTAAAAAAATTTCGCCCCCACCATCCAGGCGCCCCATGCGACAAAGCCAAACCCCACCATATTTCCAAACCATACGCCGCCGGGCACCATCTTCTCCAGCAGCACCAGAACCGTGATGATCGCAACCCACGCCATGTTCATCACGCCCGCCACGAACAGGAGCGCCATGAGCAGCCAGCAGCAGCCGGTGCAATAGGCTCCGTGCTTGATGCCCATCCACAGCGCTCCGGCCTGCCCTTCGCGCCAGTCACCGAGAAGAAACTGCAAGGGCGAGCGACATTGGGCCAGGCAAGATTTTTTCCACGGCGTCCATTGAAAAATTCCCGCAGAAATGAGCAATGCACCGCCCAGCACCGGGCTGCTGCTTTCCATCATGGGGGTGAGCAGCGCCGCGCCATGCAGTGCCCATTGCGCAAGCGCCGCCGCCAGACTGAAGACACACCAGACGATGAGATAACCCGCCATAAACAAACTCGTTGGCACAAAGGGCCGCTCCCTTTCCCGGCGCTTGCGATTGACCATGGCAAAGGTCAGGATCATCGGCGCAGCGGACGGAATCATCATCGCCACCATCATCTCCGCCCACATCAGGAAAAGCGGCATAATCTCGGCAGTTGACCAGGCTCTGACATCCGGACCAGACATCGCCATTCCAAGGCAGCAGCACACGCCGGACTTCTCCATGACTCGCGCCTCCCCGATCATGTAATACCATGCCAATGCCGCGACTCCAGCCAGAGCAACCAGCACGATGACCCGGTCATGCCTGAGAGCAGCATCAAGGCTGGATTCCGAGTTCTTGCCACTCATGCGAGTGCACAGTCAGTTCGAGTAATTCACACGGGTGACGAATCCCGCTTTATGCGGCCATGAGAAGCTCAATCCAGGTGTCTTGACGTCACATTCCTTTGCTGAGACTGCCTCCGCGCTTTTGAAGATGAAACCAGTGCCGTGCATCACCCCGACGGATTCTGGCTCGCCGGTAACCGGATTCTTGATCGGCTCCAACGCGATATTGAGTGATTCACCGAAACGCACCGAGCTGTCGCGGCCATCGAGCTTGAAATCAAAAGGCGCGAAAATGGGATCCAACACTTTGGAGAAAGTGGTGGCTAGAATTTCAAAGGGCATCCCTCCAGCCTGACCCGAGCAAATTGTGAGGATTGCTTCGCGTTGTTTTGCATTCGCGCGCTCGTCAATGAACAAAGCCAGCGTCCCGTTGCCTTCATGGATCGCCTTGGGCCAGTGCGCCGCGAAGCCAACGCCGATGCCGTGGAGCGTCAAGTCGCCGAAATTGCCCGTGATAATTCTCCAAACGCCCGTGCCTTCGCAAAAACCTCGCGTCGGTGGAGCGGAGAATTCACATGGGCAACCATAGTCGCAATTGCAAGCTTGGAGAAAGTCGGCCTCCAATGACCATTTGGTTTTTATTTCGTTCATGAGAACTCCTTTTGTTGAACCGTGGCTTTGATCAAAGCATACAATGGCCGCCCCATGAATGGCAAGCACAAAGACAGCACAAAGAAATGACGAAATGACGCCGCTCCCATCTCCTGCAAAGAGGAAAATTAATCGGACTTTCTTAGTCCAGTCGAATTATTGGATATGGCCATGAACTATATCACTCTTCTGCATTCAGTCCATTAAGCAGTGAAACAGTGAATCTTCCAGACTTGGCAAGCGCAAGGTTTGCTCTATGCTGCTTATTCCTTCCAAAAAAATGAACGACCGCAAGACCCTCGAAGAACGCGCCCAGATGTCAGACATCGACCGCCTGCGCCACTCCTGTGCCCATGTGATGGCCACGGCGATTTTGAAACTGTGGCCAGATGCACAATTCGCCTACGGACCGCCGGTGGAGAACGGCTTCTATTACGACTTCGACATGAAGCACCGCATCACGCCCGACGACTTCGAAAAGATCGAAGCGGAGATGAAAAAAATTGCGAAGGACAATCAAAAATTTGAATGGAAGGGCATCACCCGTGACGAAGCGCTGGCGCTGGCCAAATCGGGACGGCTCGGCGGACTGAGCGAGCGCCCCGGAAATCCAAGCGTTTTCAAGCTCGACCTCATCGAAAAAATTCCTGATGGCGAGCAAATCTCGACCTTTCAAAATGGCGACTTCATTGACCTCTGCGCCGGACCGCATGTGAACTACTCCGGCAAGTGCAAACACACGAAAATCATGTCCGTGGCGTCCGCGTTCTACATGGGCGACGATACCAAGCCGCAACTCCAACGGCTCTACGGCACCGCATTTCCGACCAGCGAAGAACTGGCAAAACATCTCGAACAACTCGATGAGGCAAAGAAGCGCGACCACCGCAAGCTCGGTCGCGAGATGCGGCTCTTCCACATCGACGAAGATGTCGGTCAAGGGCTGATTCTGTGGACGCCGAAAGGCTCCATCATCCGGCAGGAGTTGCAAAACTTCATCAGTGAGGAATTGCGCAAGCAGGGCTACTCGCAAGTCTTCACCCCGCACATCGGCAAGCTGGCGCTCTACAAAACCAGCGGACACTTCCCCTATTATAAAGAATCTCAATTCGCGCCGATCGTCGAGAATGACGCGCTCAAGAAAATCGCTCACGAAGGCTGCACTTGCGCCGATATGATGGCGCGGCTCGATGCCGTGAGCGCGAAACAGCGCGAGCAAATCAACGAACGCGCGGGCAAGGAAATCGTGTCCGCAGACCGCGTGCTTCCTGACGAGCAGATCGTGGACGGCTTCATGCTGAAGCCGATGAACTGCCCGCATCACATCAAGATTTTCGATTCCCAGCCGCGCAGCTATCGCGATCTGCCGGTGCGCCTTGCGGAATTCGGCACCGTCTATCGCTGGGAGCAAAGTGGCGAACTCGGCGGGCTTACCCGCGTGCGCGGTTTCACCCAGGACGACGCGCATCTTTTCTGCACAGAGGATCAGGTCGCGCAGGAAGTGATCGGCTGTCTCGCACTAGTGAAGATTGTTTTAAGCACGCTCGGCATGAATGATTATCGGGTGCGCGTTGGCTTGCGAGACCCGGACTCAGACAAATATACCGGCAATTCCGAGAACTGGGACAAGGCGGAAAATGCCTGTCGCGAAGCCGCGAAGACGCTCGGAGTTCCCTTCACCGAAGAACCGGGCGAGGCCGCATTTTATGGGCCGAAGATCGACTTCGTCGTGCGCGATGTCATTGGCCGCGAATGGCAGCTCGGCACTGTGCAAGTGGACTACAATCTACCGATCCGATTTGATCTCAGCTATATCGGCGCAGACAACACGCGGCATCGCCCCGTAATGATTCATCGTGCCCCCTTCGGCAGCATGGAGCGATTCTGCGGCGTGCTCATCGAGCATTTTGCCGGTCACTTCCCCGCGTGGCTTGCGCCGGAACAAGTGCGCGTGCTGACCATCAGTGAGAAATTCGATACCTTCGCCAGTGAAGTCTATGCCAAGCTCACCGCGTCCGGCCTGCGCGCCTCATTGGACAATTCCTCCGACAAAATCGGTGCCAAAATCCGCAACGCCCAACTCGACCGCACGCCCTACATGCTGGTCATCGGGGAAAAAGAAGCCGCCGCGCAAAGCGTCGCCATCCGTCATGCCAAGAAGGGCGACTTGGGAGTGAAACCCGTGGATATCTTCCTCTCTGAACTGGTGAAGGAAGTCCATGAGCGCCGCATGTGACTTTTTTTAACCTTGCGATTCTCTGAAAATAAATTAATATCATCAACGTTAATGCTTTCTGATGGCTCACTTTTGAGTGCGCTGAGATTTTTTTCCCGCATGATTTGTCTGAACCCAATCCCCCGCTCCGCCTCTGACACAACAGAGTCGAAGATACTGCTGGCGCGAATTGGTTGATGTGTCCGCCATGTTGCGCACCCCGTTCATGACTGCAAATTTTGGCACCCCGTTCAGGTGCCGTCGCGACCAAACCCATACGAGCCTGTGGCCATAACCAACAACACCAGCCGACCCACTTACGGTGGATCACGCCCACCCTTCAACCGCGGAAGTCGCTTTGCCGACCAGACCCGCATCAACGAACGCATTCGCGCGCCCAAGGTGCGCGTGATTGACGGTTCCAACAGCCAGATGATCGGCGTGCTGCCAACCATTCAGGCCCTCAAGCTTGCCCGCGAACACGGACTTGATCTCGTGGAGATTTCGCCCAATGCCGACCCACCGGTCTGCAAGATCGTCAACTACGGCAAATACAAATATGAGATTGAGAAGAAGAAAAAGGAGACCGCCAAGGCTCAAAAAGGTGGCAAACTCAAGGAGATGAAGTTCCGCATCGGAATCGATCCCCACGACTATCTCATCAAGATTTCCCGCGCCGAAGAATTCCTTTCCCACGGCAACAAGGTGCGCATTCAGCTTCAGTTCAAAGGTCGCCAAATGGCGCACCAAGAGCTGGGCTTTGAACTCGCCAATCGCATCAAAATTGATCTCGTGGGCACTGGCCACGTCGATCAGGATCCGCGAATGGCGGGCCGCAACATCAACATGCAAATCTCACCGCTCCCGGAAAAACAGCGCGTGCGCAAGTTTGCCAACTTCAAGCATGGCCGCTTCATCGACGCCGAGGAAGAAGACAACGAGCACGAAGCGCATCCCGAAGACCGTCATCACGACGAAGTGGACAATGCAGCCAAGCCCCCTGACCCGGTTGCTGAAGCTGATGTTGCAGAACCAGTCGCCAGCGCAGTCTGAGTTTTGATCGCACAGATGCCGGACAGACTGCTGCTTTTCGACATCGACGGCACCCTGCTGGACACGGGAGGTTCAGGAGGAGCGGCCTTGATGGATGCCGCAGAGGAAACACTTAATATCAGCCGCGAAGACCTGCCGCCGCTCGACCTCGCAGGAGCGATGGACTCCGTCGTGATCAAGCAGCTGTTCAGTGATGCCGGTCGCCCACTGGAGCCGGCACGCATTCAGTTATTTCATCAGTCATACCTCGAACGGCTCTTCGCGCGGCTGCATCATGCAGACTTTTGCGGACGGCTTTTGCCAGGAGTGCAATCACTATTGGAAAGTCTTGCTGCCGACAGCAATTTTTCCATCGGCCTGCTGACGGGAAATCTGCGCCGTGGCGCGGACATGAAGCTCCAGCGTTTCCAGATTGCGCATCATTTCATTACTTGCATGCATTCCGAGATCGATAGACTCATAACAGCCTGCATCATGCCCAGTCACAAACTTACCTCCGGTGTCACTAGCTGTGAGGCAACGCGTCTTTGACCGAAGACGTAAATGCCCGAAACTGTTACGTGCGATTTCTTCCGTTTCTGACAAAAACTTTTCTATTGGGATTCCCCAGCGCGCTGCTGTTTTGGCATCACCAGATTCACGCGCAGATCAAACATGGCGCGGGCGTCTTGGTGCGGGACGAGCCAGTGCAGGTAACGATTTCGAGTGCCTCCGAAAATATTCGGGCGAACGGCTGGACCTTGAAGCCGCTCGCCCAATACACGATGAAAGCTAGGACGCTCGGACTGAGGTCTTACCAAGACGACGCTGTCGCCGGACTCGCACCGTATGATTTTGCGGCAGGCTGGGGCCGCATGTCGGACGAGGCGGTCTTGGAACGCATGGAAATTTCCCAGGACAACCGTCGTTATCACTGGCGATACTGGGGTGCAGCGCCAATTCCTGAACAAGAAATCACCACGCACTCGGCCAATATTCATCTGATACCTGCTGATGACAGCGTGGCGCAAAGCATCGCCTCGTTACGCATCGGCTCGCTGGTGGAGATGTCCGGCTGGCTGGTCGAGGCCACGCATCCAGGCGCTGACAAGCCGTGGCGCAGCTCATTGACACGCGATGATGAGGGCGAAGGTGCCTGCGAGATTTTATATGTCCGCTCGCTGATCTTGATGAAATAACCAGCGCTTGAACGGCAGCCACCGTCCAAGCATTGGCAAAAAGCCCCTTCTTGACCACTCGTTCGATTCGTGATTGAATATAACTATGAAGGCTGTCCTCCATTTGTTGCTCATCATCACGGGAGTGATCGCGTTGCACGCTGCGGAACCTGAAAAGCAAAAGCCGCTGGAACTGACCACTCTGCTGGGCGAGACCTATCATAACGCCCGCATTATCAAAGCCACGCCCGACTCCCTCACCGTAGTGCATGACGCAGGAGTCTCCAAAGTGCCGTTTGAAAACCTGAGCGAAGACTGGAAACAAAAATACAATTACAGTCCGGACAAGGCGCGCGAGTTCCAAAAACAGGAGGGGGCAAAACGTCAGCTTGCCGAAGAAAACCGCAAGAAAGAGCAAAAGGAATACGAGGATCAAACCAGCAAGCAAATGGCCGAACTCGCGCTCCGGGAAAGCCAACGCGCGGAATTCGAAGCCAAGCTGGCCAGACAACAGGCTGAGTCGGCTCCCAAAACCACCGTCTTGAGCAGCACCACCGAAGTGGTTGTTCCGGCGACCTCTCCCATCACCCAAGTCTATACTCCCGGCTATACTCGCGGCCAAGGCACCCAAAGCACGATCATCAATGAGGGCACCATTTTTACTCCGGGTGATGGCAGACTTTATTACATCAACCCCGGTTACGGCGGCCCCATCTATTACACACCGCCTTACACGATTCCTTATTGCCCGCCCAGAGTAAATGTTCAACCCACTCAGCCGCACGGAACGACGTTCCACTTCGGAAATGGCTCGTTCCAGATCAGCCGGTGATGCGGCTGATCAATACCGGAAAATCTCACCCGCCTTAACTAAGCGCCGTTCCAGCCTGACCCCATCACCACTCACTTCTTCGCGGCGGCACGAGGCGGCCACTTGCTTCCATCCTTCAGAAAAATCTCCGCAGCGGGTTGATCGGGTTGGAAATTGGCGCCGGTGAGCAATGGTGTGATGGAAAGATCGTCCATCGGGATGCGCCCGCCGTTCGCCAGACGGTCGTGATGCTTCGCGAGGAAGGCTCGCCAGGCGTCGCGAATAACGAAGCGCTGGTCGCGTGTGAAGTTGCTGTTTCCGCCGCCGCTGCTGCTAGGCGGCAGGTCGATGGTGCCTCTGAGCAGATGACTCAGGGCGTCATACATGCGCTCCTTGTCCGTGATGACCTCGCACCAGGCCTGCCACAACTCCGTGCGCGCGCCGAGCGCAATGGCCGCGTTATGCGCCGCGGACTGCACAAAACTCTCATGCACCGTTTCCACAATCTGTGTCAATGCGGGGATGAACACCTTGCGGCCGGATTTGCCCGCAATCTCACACGCGACAAGAATGACGCCCCAGTCGGCATCGTCTAGCGCCATGAGCAGCGGCTTCTCGAATTCGTCAGTCAAAGGCAACGGTATCGCGCGCACAGCGTTCTCGCGGAAAGTCGGCGGATTGCTCTCCATGAAAGCGATCACGCTCTGCTTCCAGCGAACGTCCTTCGGGCGGGGCATCTTCGGATCAGCGATCTGACGGAATTGGCTGAGAATGACTGCGGTGCCACCGCCACTATCCACATCCAAACGCCAGCCACGCTTGCGCAACGCATCGATGGCCCTGATAAGCCCGCGCAGCGGTGCGGGTGGATCGAGCACGTTCGCGTCCTTTCCAGCACGCGGTTCGACATAGACATCAAGTGCGCGCTGCGTAGCCTCGAGCAACGACTGCGCGTGCTCGTTACCTCCCTGCGCATGGATGAATGAAGCGCCAAGCTCCACGATATCCTTGTCGGGAGATTGCAGAAGTTTCAGAGCGGCCTCCATCAAGGGCGCGTGGAACCTCGGTTCCCATGTCTTCAGCAAAGCATCACGCGAAGTGCGATCAAAGCCGCCCTCGAACGCCGGCTTCGACGAATCGACAAGTGACGGGAGACGCCGTGTCAATTCCTGCGCCGCAGTCTTGACCACTTCCGTCGAGGAATGCTTCAGCAATTTAAGCAGCGCCTCGAGCGCTTCCGTGCTGGGGATGTTTCCAATGCCAATCACCGCTGCGGCACGACCATGATCTGCTTCCTCCACGAGGGACGGGAGAAACAGCGGATGCTGCAACTTGTCGAGCCGCCAATTGTTATTCTCGTCACTGCCTGTGCAAAGCTCGCGCACCAGCGAGGCAGCTTCTTCCGGCGTCGGGAGCACGATTTCGATTTTCGTTTTCGCCACCGGATGCGGTTTTGCATTATCAACGATCCAGCCGAGATCATGGCACGCCTCCACGTTGTAAATGCCGGCTTTTCTGAAGGTAACGTAACCTTGCAAGGGAAACTCTATCTCGACCGACTTGCCGGGTTCGATATTGCCTCCGCCGCGGAGTCCCCCGAAGCACGGCAGCCCTTGGGACATGTCCGGGAGCACGTTTCCCTTCGCATCAGTCACGCGCACCTTCAGGCGCAGCGGTATGCCGGAGCCGCGATAATCGCCGCCCGTGGAAATCCCGAAGACTTCGTTGCCACTGTTCTTGATGATGAATCGGCCTTTAATCGCGTCGCCGATCCTCACCTTGGTCGGCAATTCCAAGCTCGCCTCCGCACTCTTCGGCACCGCTTGTTTCGCTCCAAAATCGTTCTTAATGGGAAGCAGATTCCCCGCGCGCACGGCAGGAACCAAGAGCGAGAACCAGAAAAGTGTGGGCAGAAGTTTCAAGCGCGACATTATGATGTCGATATTGAGCGCGTTCAATCTTTACATCGCAGTGCTCATCTTCAGCCCCGCGCCGTCCTTCACGGAGTCCGGCGGGGGAAATGGGATCCACCTCAGTCAGGTCAATTTCTGCAATGACGAGACGCCCTTGCTACTCATTTAATACCGGAAAATCTCACCCGCATTGAAGAAGCGTTTCAATTCCGCTTCCGCGTTTTCAAGAGAGTCGGAAGCGTGGGCGATGTTATACATCATGTCGCCGCCATAGTCGCCGCGGATGGTTCCCTTGTCGGCCTTTTTGGAATCTGTCGGTCCGAGCAGTGCACGAACATGTTCAATGACATTCTCACCTGCCAAGGCAAGTGCGATGACCGGTGTGCTCTTCATGAATGCAGCCACATCGGGGAAGAAAGGTTTGTCCGCGATGTGAGAGTAGTGTTCCTTGAGAACAGCGTCATCGAGTTGAATCATTTTCAGGCCACGGATATGGAAACCCGCGAGTTCAAAACGCTTGAGAACTTCGCCGCAAAGATCTTTGGATACGCAATCGGGCTTGAGGAGGATAAGGGTAGTTTGCTCGGACATGGGGCGCGGTTGATACTTCATGCGC
>JAYVQB010000455.1:0-4326 GCA_043757085.1 Verrucomicrobiota bacterium | reverse complement strand
CGTGGACCGGATATTTTTTCGTCAAGGACGGCAAGCCGTGGTTCGGACCGAAAACACTTTTTGAGGAAACCCCCGGCCTGCTCACCGAAGCCGCGCAGGGCTATCCTTCCGTGATGAAGAACCACACCGTTTTTTCTTATGTCGATCTCGCACCGAACAAATATTTTGATGGTGAGAAGATCACCTATCGCGCGGTGGCGGGGATGCGGCAGAATGGAAAAATCATCTTCATCCTCTCGGGAAACGGCGGCGTGATGAACGTGGCCGAGGCGGCGGCGCTCGCTCAAAAGCTCAATGTGCAGCACGCCACGCTGCTGGATGGCGGCAGGGCTTTGCAATATTCATTGCGACTCTCGGGACGCACTTTTCACTTCGCCGCCTACAACACCGAACTGGAAACAAGATGGAAATTGCTTGAGAGACAACGTTCCCCGGTGTTCATCGGAGTCCGCGCCGAATTGACGCATTGAATAAATTTCCCTTTCATCCTGAATCCTCCGCGCATATTTTACTCCCGCTACCCATCATCCCGACCATCACTTTCTATGGCGCAAATTGAAATCGAACTCATTCTGATGCGGCAGCTCGCAAGCTGTCTGGCCATGCCGGTTTTCATCGTCGATCCCCAGGGCACTCTGGTATTTTATAACGAACATGCCGAGCGCGCCTTGGGCAAGCGTTACGAAGAGACCGGCCCCATGCTAGTCTCGGATTGGGGCACGGCCTTCCGTCCTTTTGATGAAAATGAAATTCCCATCCCGCCCGAGGAACTGCCGCTAGTCATTGCCTTGACTCATCAGAAACCGGCCCACCGCCGCTTCTGGATTCGCGGACTTGATGGCAGGAAGAGGCAGATCGAAGTCACAGCGATACCGCTCATTGGCCAGTCCAAGAAACTCATCGGCGGCGTGTCCTTTTTCTGGGAGGTAAAAAAATGAATATCCGGTTCTGGGGCACACGCGGGTCGCTGCCCACTCCCGGATATGACACCCTGCGCTACGGGGGGAACACTTCCTGCGTCCAAGTCACGGGGCGTGAGGGAACCGTTCTGGTGCTTGATGCTGGCACTGGCATCCGCGAACTCGGTCACGCGCTGCCTCCCGGACTCCGTCGTGTGGATGTGCTTCTGAGTCACCTGCACATGGATCATATCCAAGGACTCGGCTTTTTCTCCGCATTGTATAATCCCGACATGGAGGTGCACATCTGGGGGCCTGAAAGTATCAGGCATGATTTGAAAACGCGGCTGCAGCGCTACCTCTCCCCACCGCTCTTTCCCGTTCACATGCGCGATCTTCCCTGCAAGCTGGTCATTCATGACGGCTCGCACATTGAAGAGGAGATCGGCGAGTTTAAAGTGGACTCTCATATGATCTGCCACCCCGGCCCCACCGTGGGTTTTCGCATTCACGGAGCCGGAGGAATATTGGCCTACATGCCGGATCATGAACCGATCCTGGGATCGGCAAAATTCCTGCCGCAGCGCGAATGGATTTCTGGAATGTCCACTGCTTTGGGGGCGGATCTGCTGATCCATGATGCCCAGTATTCCAACGAAGAATATCTTGGCCGTCTCGGCTGGGGACATTCCTCGATGGCCAATGCCATTGAATTCGCGCGTATCGCCGAAGTAGGCAGACTGGCCGCCTTCCATCACGACCCCGCCCATCGGGATGATGATCTCGACCGGATGTTCCGCGATGTCATCACTGATTTGTCTCCCGCATTTCCCGTGCTTCCGTCGAAAGAAGGCGATGTGATGTCGGTGAAAATGAAGTAAGACTGAAGACGAGTATTCCATGACCCGTCCGTCGCTTGATCACGAAACAGCGTGGAGACAGTGTGGTCACCAGCTCATCGCCGGAATAGACGAAGCGGGTCGTGGGCCGCTGGCGGGTCCGGTTTGTGTTTCTGCAGTAATTCTGCCCGATGGGTTTAAACACGGCAGTCTGAACGACTCGAAGAAGCTCACTGAAAAAAGTCGTGAACGCATCTATGAGGAACTGACCACCGGTAACGATTTGATTTGGAGCGTGGTCATGGCGGATGCAGCGGAGGTTGATGCCGTGAATATCTTGCAAGCTACTCACGCGGCCATGCGACGGGCCGCGCTCGCACTCTATCCCCTTCCGCAGATTGTGTTAATTGATGGCAGGCCAGTTCCAAATTTTCCGCTGCCGCAGGAGTCCATCATCAAGGGCGATTCGATCAGTCTTTCGATTGCGGCGGCCAGCGTCATCGCCAAAGTCACCCGTGACCGCTTCATGCTGGAGGCGGCAGAAAAATATCCGCAGTATGGTTTTGAAAAGCACAAAGGCTACGGCACTGCTGCACACCTTGCGGCGTTGCGCAGGCACGGTCCTTGCCCGTTGCACCGACGCTCTTTCGCGCCCGTCGCTGAAGTCGCGCATAAGTTTGACGCAGCGTGACGGCGCGCCAGTGGACAAGGACACCATTGGACGCTGGGGAGAATATCTCGCTGCGCGATGGCTGGCCCAGAATGGGCGGAAAGTTCTCTATCACAACTTCCGCGCGCCGCGCGGTGGTGAAGTGGACATTGTAGCCCGCCACGGTGACACGCTGACTTTTTCCGAAGTCAAAACGCGCACCAGCACCAAGCTGGGACGACCTGGCGAAGCCGTGACTGAGCAGAAGAAACATCTCATTCTTCGCGGAGCACAAGCTTGGCTCAAGCTGCTGCACGATCCGAACATCAAAACGCGCTGTGATGTGATTGAGGTTGTCTTGCGTGACGGTGAAGTGCCGGACATTCAGATTATCGAGGGCGCATTTCGATTGGATAAATGATTTTGATTTGTTAGAGTCGCGCCATGAAAACCATCGCCGTCCTCGGAACGCTCGACAGCAAAGGTGAAGAACACGCCTTCGTCGCCGACATCATTCGGTCGCGCGGTCATCGGACGCTGCTGATCGATGTTGGTTCATTGGAGCCGCCGACAGTGAACCCGGACATCACGCGTGAAGAAGTGGCCGCAGCAGGTCATGTCGATTTGAAGGGACTCAAGGCGCGTCAAGATCGCGGTGAGAGCGTGACTGCGATGGCTGGTGCCGCAGCGGAACTCGTCGCCCAGCTCGTTAAGAGCAAGCGCATTGATGGCATCATTTCTCTGGGTGGCGGTGGCGGCACGGCCATCGGAACTTTCGCGATGCGCGCGCTGCCCATTGGTTTTCCGAAGGTCATGGTCAGCACGCTCGCCGCTGGCAATGTCGCTCCTTATGTGGGCACCAAGGACATAGTGATGTTCCCCAGCATTGTTGATGTGTCTGGCCTCAATCGCATTTCTCGGGTGCTGTTTACGAGAGCTGCCGGAGCCATCTGCGGCATGGTCGAAGTGGAACCGCCGGTGGCAAAGGAGAAGCCTTTGATTGTGGCTTCGATGTTTGGCAACACCACTCAATGCGTGAACACGGCCAAGCGATTGCTTGAGGAAGCCGGTTATGAAGTGCTCGTTTTTCACGCTACCGGCATGGGCGGGCGCATCATGGAATCACTCATCGAAAGCGGTATGGTATCGGGCGTGCTCGATGTGACGACCACCGAGTGGGCTGATGAACTTGTCGGCGGCACATTAGGGGCCGGACCATCACGGATGGATGCGGCGGGCAAAGCCGGAGTGCCGGCTGTAGTAGCTCCGGGCTGTCTGGACATGGTGAACTTCGGGGAGCGAACCAGTGTGCCGCAAAAATTTGCCGGACGCTTGTTTTACCAGCACAACCCGCAAGTGACCCTGATGCGCACCACGCCAGCGGAGTGCGCTGAACTTGGGCGCATCCTTGCGGACAAAGTGAATGCTTACACGGCGCCGGTTACCTTCATTCTGCCTTTGCAAGGGATCAGCGTCATCAGCGCGCCCGGAGGTTTATTTCACGATGCCGCAGCAGACAGCGCGCTCTTTGAATCCGTCCAGGTCAACTTGCACAAAAACATCCGCGTCATCGAGATAGACGCATTAATCAACGACGAGGTCTTTGCCCATGCCTGCGTCACGGCTTTGCTGGAAAATATCAAAGCGAAAGCAAAAAGCTGATTAACATGTGGGCGCACCTAAATATTTCATTGATATTCTTGTCGGAATTAGTTGACATACGTTGATATTTTTGACTCTATTGACGTGAGCAAGGTCAGCCGCTCGAAAAGCTGCTCAACTCAAGCATGACCGCAACACTAGAGGAAGTCATTCATTTCAACTGCACTTGGTGCGGGATGTCTCTGACTGTCCCCGCGCGGATGGCTGGAATCTCGGGGCCGTGCCCGAAGTGTGGGAATAACATCACCTCGCCTCAAGCCACTTCAGGCAATGCGCA
>JAYVQB010000454.1:0-4380 GCA_043757085.1 Verrucomicrobiota bacterium | reverse complement strand
CGTCGCATCATGCAGGACTTTCTCGCGCTGCACGTCATGCAGCAGCAGATGATAGGACTGGTCATACCAGATGATGACCTTGTCGCCTGAACTCATCGTATCATAAAAACGCTGAATCTGCGCGGGCGAGGCAATCACATCATTCGGACTGGCAATGACCAATGTGGGCACCTTGATTTCACGCAGCGCGCGCGGACTGGACTTCATCATGCCCTGCACCTCACGCAATAAACGCAGCGTAAACTCGCTGACGTAATGCGGCGTCTTCGCCATCTGCGCTTCATGGGTCGTGTCCTGCGTCACGCGGATGTCCTTGTCCTTAACCGCGGCCAGCTTTTCCAGATTCACTTTCTTGCCCGGCATCAAGATCATCGCGACATGAATGGCGCATTCCTTCATCGCTCCGGGCTTCATCCTCAAGCCAGCTGCCGGTGATGAAAAAATAATGCCGGCAGGTTGTTGCGTTGCGCTGGATTCAGCCGCGGTATGCAGCGCAATGAGAGCACCCAGGCTTTCCACATACCAGTAAATGGGAACTCCCGAATGACGCTGCTCCACAAGCTGATGAAACGTGAGCAGGTCTTCCTGCCACACTTTCGCCGATGCAATGTCACCGCGCGCTTTCAAGTCGGGATCATTCCCCTGCCCTCTCAATTCCATGCCATAGACCGCGATGCCACGCGGCGGCAAGGCCTCACCCAGCGGCCAGAAGTCAGAGGCCGCGCCGCTGAGACCGTGCACCGTGATTACCACAGCGCGAAGCTTTTCACCGCGCGGCACCTCGTTGCTCCGCCACGGCATCTCCTTTCCGTCAAAGCTGCACCATGAAGTTTTTCCAAGCATAGGTTCTATTCTCTTTTGTGAAACCGTCCGGCAACTGGTCATCAAGGAACAGATCCCGACGAGCAGCGCCAGCATGATCTTGCGAAGGTAATCAAATTCCGAGCACATGTTGCAAGGCTGACTGGATGAATTTTTTCTGCACCGCCACGCGATCCATTAAAGAAAACTCTGATGGAGATTCAAAAGTCAATGAGACGGGCGCACCGAGATGGTGCAGTGCGATCGCCTCCGGCAATCCGGGCATGTCCGGCGCCACTCGACGGACAAAGTGGCCGTTCTTCATGCGCCGACCATCAATGCTGCGGCGTTGATCAGTCGGGATAATTCCCGCACAGTCCCGCAGGATGCGCGCTCCCACGGCTTCCCGGCTGTCTGTAATTTCGTAAATGTAACAGCCCTGCGCATCATAGTCCTCGTGCAAACACATCGACAGCGAAATGCGGCGCCCTTTCAATATCCTCCTCCATGCAGCGATGAGTGGCTTCCGCGCATCTTGAAACGTGCGGTTGATGTCCACACCGCGCCCGTCCATGCGCGTATTGTTGATCAACCCATGAGGATTAAAACATGGGAAGATGAGAAAGCGATGCTTACTGAAAAGTCGTGCATTCTCCTCAGCCCATTCGAGAAGACCCCACGGCGGCGCGGGTTCATCGCCATGCACGCCGGCGGACAGATAAATTGTATCGCGATTGTCACCACGCGGCGATGGCGTGGTGACGTAGAAAACCGGCAGATCATCGGCCATGGCGAAACGTGAGATTTTCAATCCCGCCTTCGCTGCCAGCTTCCGCCAGTTCCGCAGCAGAAGCGCATAATCATGGGGCCGCTGGCTGGTGAGACTCATGCTGCGCTCTTGAGCACGTCAGTTCAGACCGAAGATCGGGCAGTTCTTCTGCGGCATGAACGACTCCACCGCGATGATTTCCCCGGTGACTATGTTTTTCAATTCATCCGGCAGTTCAGAGAACAAAAGGGTCACCTGATAGCGCGCATGACGCCCGCGCTTCACATTGCGGCATTCCACGACGAGGCCGTTCACATTCCACTCGCGTTCCACGCCTGTTTCGCCGGTTTGCACGGTGAGAGAAAGCTCGGATGACACAGGGAATTTCCGCTTGCAGACAAAGACGAGGCCCGATCCGTTGATCGAACAGAGATGCGTGACCTCGTCGCTCTCGCCGCCGTTGATTTCGCGATGGTGCTTTGCTTTGGATGCCATTGCCTTCGGTTTAACGGAAGAAAAACTCGTTGGGATGACGTGCCGTGTCAACCGTCGAACTCTCAGGATGTGAAGAATTCAGTCCGAACTGCGCGGATCAAACGCATCGCGCAATCCGTCTCCGAGAAAATTCAACGCCAGCAACGAAGCTGACATCAGCGCCGCCGGAAAGACGAGCAACCACCACTTGCTGTCGAGCGGATTGATGACCTGCGCTCCGTCTTTCAGCAGCGATCCCCAACTGGCGGCGGGGTCTTCAATTCCCAGTCCGAGGAAGCTGAGAAAGCTTTCATTAAGAATGACCGAGGGGATCGTCAGCGTGAGATAAGTCAGCACGACGGTGCTCAGATTCGGCCACAAATGTTTCCATAAAATCGCCCATCCGCGTTGTCCCATCGAACGCGCGGCGGAGACGAAAGCCAGTTCTTTCAACACCAAGACTTGTCCGCGAACAATGCGCGCCATCGTCAGCCATTGCAGCAAGCCCAGCGAAAGCACGAGGATGAAAATGCGCGAGTAGGGCATGAGACTTCCGGCCGCCATGTCCAGCCACTGCCAGTGACTCTGCCCCCAAATCTGAATGTCGTGTAAGGTGTCTTTGAAATACCCATCAAAGGCGGCAATGAAAATCATCACCAGCAGCAGGCTCGGAATGGAATTTAATATATCAACCAGCCGCATCATCACGCCGTCCACTCTTCCGCCCGCATAGCCGCTGATCATGCCATAGACTCCGCCGATGACGAGGCTCACCAAGGCGCCCACCAATCCGACTCCTAGGCTAACTTGGGCACCGATGGCCAGCTGATAAAACAGGTCTCGCCCGTTGGCGTCCGTTCCGAGAAAGTGCGCGGAACTTCCTCCCTTGCACCAGGACGGTGGAAGAAAAGTTTCTGTCCCCACTTTTTTCGTGGCATCAGAAAGGCAGAACGGAGTCACCACGGCAAACGCCGCCACCGCGATAATGAAAACCAGCGCAATCATCGCCACATGATTGCGACGCAGCACCTGCCAGCCATTCGGCGGCGATCCAGTCCAGCGATTAGCGGCAGCGTCAGTCATGAAGCTTGATCCGTTTGTCGAGGAACGTGTAAAGCACATCCACGACGAGATTAAAAATCACGATCAGCGCCGAATAAACAATGACCGCTCCCGTTAGCAGAAAGCAGTCACGGTTCTGAATCGCGTTCACGAACACCCCACCCACGCCGGAAATGTTGAATACGTTCTCGATGACAAACGATCCCGTGAGAACATACGCGGCCATCGGCCCCAGATAAGTGACCACCGGAAGGATGGCCACCTTGAGCGCGTGTCTGGCGAACGAACTTGCTTGCGACAGGCCCTTTGCCTTCGCGGTGCGCATGAAATTTTGCGAGAGAACATCGAGTAGCGAGTTGCGTGTCAGTCGCGCGACATAGGCAAGAAACGGTAACGCGAGACAGATGGACGGCAGTATGATTTGTTCAAGCGAACCAAATCCTCCAATGGGCAGCCAGCCCAGCCACAATCCAAAAACCGCGATACACAGCGGCCCCGTGATGAAGGTCGGGATACTGATGGCCGCGAGGGCGAAAAACATGCTGCCGACATCCAGCGCCGAATCTTTTTTCATCGCCGACACAAAGCCCGCCGCCACTCCACCGATGGAAGCGATGAGAAAGGCCACCGAGCCTAACAGCACGGAGTTTGGCAATTTTTGCCCGAGAATTTCCGCCACCGTGCGATCCTTGTTTTTGGTGGAAAGACCGAGATTGCCCTTTAAAACGAGCTGATCCAGATAGGCGCCGAGCTGCGACCACACAGAACCGCTGAGATGGTATTTTTTTTCCAGTTCAACCTTCACGTGCGGCGGGGGTTCCTTTTCCCGGTCGAACGGCCCGCCCTTCATTTTCCGCGCCAGCAGAAACGTCACGCACACCACGATGAGCAGCACGACGATGCTGCTTAAGAGGCGGCGAAGGATGAAGATGAGCATAACGGTTTCGCGTTCCCGCCGTCGGGCGGAACATCGTTCCCCAATAACCGCCTGAAGGCGGGACTACAAACAAATTCATGATGATTGCGCAGTCCATCGATCCAAGTGTTGGGGGCTGCCAGCCCTCAGTGAAGAGAGGGCTAGCAGCCCCCAACACCGCTGCACAAAATGCCCATCATCATTGACCGCCGCGCCACCACTTGCCATGATGAACCATGCAAAAGAAAAACGGCGTCAAGATCAACAAGCCCCCCATCCTCTTTCCCCAGACCCAGAAGATCATCTCGCAGATTGAGAAGAAACTCGACGGCCCCTTTATCGCCTATTGGTCATCCGG
>JAYVQB010000453.1:0-17292 GCA_043757085.1 Verrucomicrobiota bacterium | reverse complement strand
TTTTCCAGACCAGCGGTAGCGAGGGTGCGCCTAAATGGTGCGGTCTTTCGCGTGATGCGATGCTGGCCTCGGCCCGCGCGGTAAATGCACATCTTGAATCAACTTCGCAAGACCGATGGCTCATTGCGCTGCCACTGTATCATGTCGGGGGATTTTCCATCTTGGCGCGTTGCTTCGCGAGCGGTGCGTCGTTTGTCCAGATGAATGAAAAATGGGATGCGGCGAAGTTTGCCGAGCTATGCACGGAGAACAAAATCAGCCTGACCTCGCTCGTGCCCACACAAGTGTTTGATCTCGTCCAAGCGCAAATCCATGCGCCGCCATCACTGCGCGCCGTGGTGGTGGGTGGCGCGGGCCTGAGTCGTGAAATAGGGATTCAGGCGCGTCAGCTTGGCTGGCCGGTTTTGCAAAGTTACGGAATGACGGAGACGACTTCACAAATCGCGACCAGCTCGTTGAAGAGCCTGCGGAGCGAGTTTGATCCAGAGCGTTTGGAGGTGTTGCCGATCTGGGATTTGCAGACTGATGACGATCATCAGCTGACGGTGCGCGGCGCAGCGCTGGCTTGCGGCTATGCGGCCAGGACATCTGACGGTTGGAAATGGGAGGAAATCAGTGCCTCAAAGGGACTTCGCACACGCGACAAAGTTGATTTGCAAAAACTATGCGGGGAGCGCTGCTTGAAATTTATCGGGCGTGAAACGGCGTTCGTGAAAGTGCTGGGCGAATTGGTGAATATTGAGGAATTGCAAGCTCGCTTGGAATCGCTCACCGACGCGCCGCATGGTGTCGCCGTCTGCGCCTTGCCGGATGCTCGAAGGGGGAGCAAGCTGGTGCTCGCGGGGGAGTTGCCGATGACGCAACTCGAAGACCTGCGGGCGCATTTCAATACGGGAGTCACTGGAGTTCAAAGACTTGAGAAAAGCCAAGTCATTCCGGCAACGCCCCGGACTGCGCTGGGAAAGCTCGATCGGATGGCTTTGGTCGAACTGATAAAGCGGCATTGAAACTTCCCCGCTTGGTTGTTTTTGAGGGCTGAAAAAAGGGCCGTCGTAGCACCCCGAAAAAAGTTTAATATTTTTGAACAGGACTGCGCCTATGGATTCTAACCTTATACAGCGTTGTGCGGTAAATACGCACCGCTGCAAATTAAGAGTGAATGGTTGTTGTCAATTAAGTTCCGGGTGACCGGAACTCATGTGTTGAGGTTGATGCCTAAGGCCCGGCGGATGGGAGTCCGCCGGGCCACTTTTTTGCCCAAATTGGCCCAATCTCCGTCCGCGCCGAAGGTTCTCGGGCAAGATGGCCCGGCGTGTGCTTCTGAGAGGGGATTCGCCGGTTGACGCGTCGCGTTCAACGAGCTATACGCAACGCCGCGCGGACTCCGCGCTCACTCCAGAAACAACCTCCATACTCTCAAAGCAACATGATCAAAATCGGCATCAATGGTTTCGGACGCATCGGGCGTCTTGTTTTTCGCGCCATCTGCGACCAAGGACTTCTCGGCAAGGAAATCGACGTCGTCGCAGTGAACGACCTCGTCCCGGCGGACAATCTCGCCTACCTCGTCAAATACGACTCCACCCAAGGCCGCGCAAAGGAGGAAGTTTATTCCAAGAAATCCAGCCCTGAAGTTGCCGAGGACGACGTTCTGGTTGTGGACGGACATGAGATCAAATGTCTCGCCGTCAAAGAAGGCCCTGCCGCTCTGCCGTGGAAGGCGCTTGGCGTGGACATCGTGATCGAATCCACCGGCTTGTTTACCGAAGCCGAGAAGGCTATGGGCCACATCAAGGCCGGCGCGAAAAAAGTCATCATTTCCGCACCCGGAAAAAACGAGGACATCACCGTCGTCATGGGCGTGAACCACGAAAAATATGTTGCCGAGAAGCACACCATCATCTCCAACGCGAGCTGCACCACGAACTGCCTCGCGCCCGTCGTGCATGTGTTGCTCAAGGAAGGTTTCGGCGTCGAAGAAGGTCTGATGACCACCATTCACAGCTACACGGCCACGCAAAAAACGGTGGACGGCCCAAGCAAGAAAGACTGGAAAGGCGGACGCAGTGCCGCCATCAACATCATCCCTAGCGGCACCGGCGCTGCCAAGGCGGTCGGTCTCGCTATCCCGGAAGTGAAGGGCAAGCTCACTGGCATGTCCTTCCGCGTTCCCACGCCGACGGTCTCGGTGGTCGATCTTACCGTGAAGACCGTGAAGGAAACCAGCTATGCAGAAATCTGCGCCGCCATGAAGAAGGCGAGCGAGACCTACATGAAAGGCATTCTCGGTTACACCACCGACGAAGTGGTCAGCTCGGATTTCATTCACGATGCGCACAGCTCCATCTTCGATGCAGGCAGCGGCTTGGAATTGAACAGCAAGTTCTTCAAGCTCGTGAGCTGGTATGACAATGAGTGGGGCTATAGCAATCGCTGTGTTGACCTCGTGAAATACATCGCCAGCAAAGGACTCTAAGAACCCGCAATTTATGACGGGCGGCGAGCACGCCGCCCGTTTTTTATCCCTTCATTCTAATGGCAAAAAAAAGCATTCGTGACATAGATGTGAGCGGCAAACGCTGCCTCGTCCGCGTGGATTTCAACGTGCCCCTCGACGACAAAGACGGCACGATGGTCATCACCGATGACACTCGCATCAAGGAAACCCTGCCCACGTTGAATTATCTCATTGAGCAGGGTGCGAAGCTTATCCTGTGCAGCCATCTTGGCCGTCCGAAAGGCCAGCGCGATCCCAAGCAATCACTCAAGCCCGTGGCAGCATCTCTCAGCGAAATGCTGGGTCGCCCCGTGGAGTTTGCCGATGATTGCGTTGGAGCCGATGCCAAAGCCAAGGCGCTCGCACTCAGCAATGGCGGTGTCTTGCTTTTGGAGAACGTTCGCTTCTACGCAGGCGAAGAAAAGAACGACGCTGAACTCGCCAAACAGATGGCTGATCTCGCGGAGATTTATGTGAACGACGCCTTCGGCTCCGCTCATCGCGCGCACAGCTCGACGGCGGGTGTCGCGGCCTATCTGCCTGCCGTTTCAGGTTTGCTGATGGAGAAAGAATTGACCTGGCTGCATGACGAACTTGAAAAACCCGAGCGTCCGTTCGTTGTCATTCTCGGTGGCGCAAAAGTGAACGACAAGATCGGCGTCATCAATCGCCTGCTGGAAAAGGCCGACACCATCATCATCGGTGGCGGGATGGCTTATACCTTCATGAAGCTTGTCAGCGGCATCACGATTGGCAAAAGCCTCTACAAACCCGAGTGGGAACCTATTGCACAAGCCGCACTCGACAAGGCCAAGGAACTCGGCGTAAAGCTGCTTATTCCGGTGGACTCCATGATTACGGATGCTTTTGATTTCGACGCCAAGAAACTCGGCAACACGAAATTCACTGCGCCTGGCGGTAGCATCCCGGACGGCTGGGAAGGTGTGGACATCGGTCCTGAGTCCGTAAAATTATTCGCTGCGGAAATCGCCAAAGCAAAGACCGTCATCTGGAACGGCCCGATGGGCGTGTTCGAGATCAAGGAAAGCTCGAAGGGCACCTTCGACATTGCCGAAGCCGTGGCCGCCAACAGCAATGCCAAAACCATCATTGGCGGTGGCGACAGCGTGAAGGCCGTGAAAAAAGCTAAGCTCGCCGACAAGATGACATTCATCTCCACTGGCGGCGGTGCCAGCCTCGAACTGCTCGAAGGCAAAGAACTCCCCGGAGTCGCGGTTTTAGAAGTGAAATAGTTGCGCAATCTGTTCTGTGAGATAACATGAACTATGAACTCGATCAAAAAAGTTTAAATTTTCCGAAAGTCACGGAGATAAAAAGGCAATAATTATGGCGTTGAAGTGGAAGATTCTTATTGCCATTTTAGTTCTTTGGCTTTGCGGCACAATCGGTCTCGCTTGGCAGGCTGCGACCAGCATGTCGCTTGCACAAGGAGCCTCCAGATTGCCTGAAATTCTCAAGCTAACGTTGTTGATGCTGGGCGGCTTGGGTGTAGTTGTGCCGAGTTATTTGAACATTTGGCAGACTCTGGAGAATTCCCAGTTAAATCAGCAACAGGCGAATGCACAAATCATTGAGAACACATTCTCGCTTATCCAAGATTACGACGGACAAAATATGCTTGAGGCGCGTAAGTTCACCCGCCGTCTAACGCAGAACCGTTCTTCATTGGCCCCTGATGAAATAAAAAAGCAAGTCACTGACGAATCCACCCTCACGGAGTCTGTCATTCTGATGTTCAATTATTGGGATGAAGTGCGCGTTTCAGTCATTTACAAACGGGTAAATGCCAAACTCATCCGTGAAACTTTCGAGGCGGCCTTTAAGGAAATTTATCACACATTCCTTCCATGGATTGAGGCCCAGCCTGAGAAAAGTTACCTAGAAAACTTGAAACAGCTGCACAAGTTTTTCGATACTGGCCATTTTTGAAATCTAGGCTAATTCTTGCAAATCGAATTTCCCAATGCCCCCCGTATTCCGCAAACCCATCGTCGCTGCCAACTGGAAGATGAACAATCCTCCGGCTGAGACGGAGAAATATCTTCGTTCCTTCCTCCGTCTCATTCTGGACAAATCCCCGGTGCAGGTCGTCATCGTGCCGCCGTTCATCTCTTTGTCAAAAGCGCAGGAGTTGATTCATGGCGGTCGCATCGAAGTCGTGGAACTCGGCGCACAAAACATGAGCCAGCATCCCAGCGGCGCACACACCGGCGAGATCAGTGCGCTCATGCTGAAGGAATGCGGCGTCCGCCACGTCATCCTCGGTCACAGCGAGCGCCGCGCCTTGTATGGGGAGACCAATCAAATCGTGAACGCCAAAGTTCTTGCCGCGTTGGAAGCGCGGTTGCATCCGATCCTCTGCGTCGGAGAAACGCTGGAAGAACGCGATGGAGGATTGATTGAAAAAATTCTCGAATCACAACTGCGCGAAAGCCTTGCCGAAGTCGGCTCGCGTCGTTTGCAGGATATTGTCATCGCCTATGAACCCGTCTGGGCCATCGGCACCGGACGCACGGCCACGCCAGAGCAGGCGCAGGAGGCGCACGCTTTCATCCGTCAGGTTCTCGGCTCCATGTTCGACACTGACACTGCGAGCAAAATCCGCATCCAATACGGCGGCAGCGTCAAGCCCAGCAACATGGCTGAGATCATCGCTCAGCCTGATGTGGACGGGGCGTTGGTTGGTGGTGCGAGCTTGGAGAGCGGCAGCTTCTTTGAGATCGTAAAAGCCGTGAGCAATTATCTTCAGGAGAACAAGCTGGGCTGAATTGGCTGCGCTTAATGCGCGACAGAACTTTAAGTGTCGATGGCAGCTTGCCCTCGTTCTATGAGGGCTGGCAGCCCCCAACACTTGGGTCAGTTCATTGCGCAACTCTTAATTGGCATCTCCAATTTTTCGCCTCACCGTTCGCCCCGGATTCATCAAGTCCGCGCGCTCCAGTCCGGTGATTTGCTGAAACTGGCGCACCATCCAGACAAAGACCAGCAGCATCACCACGCACAGTGGGATGCCGATGACCAGCAGGCTCGCCCAGTTCAGGGTGCCGATGCCTTTGACAAAAGCCTCGCCGCCAGGCTCTTTGCCATTAAGCAGATACATCGCGAGAAAAAAATTCCCGACCGAGCAGCCGACCATGGCCAGACCGATCCACCATGAGCCGCGCATGATGGTGGATTGAAATTCACTTTGCTGATTAGGAGCAACGAGCGCGGCGTGGATGGCGCGCAAGTTTAAGATTTGCGGCTGCAAAACCAGTGCGTTGATCAGCGGCTTGCCAAAGAAATGGCTCAAGGGAAACGCCGCGCCGAGTGCGAGCGGCATGGCGCTTTCCTTGAGCGCGAACCAGAAGGCCTCGAGTTTGAGCAGGCCGAGTCCGCCACTCAGCAGAATGGTGATGAAGCCGAGGATGGAAAAAACATTCCAGCCCGCTTTCTTCCACCAGCACCAGGCTCCGAAGACCACGGGAAAGAGCAAAGAAACCACCAACGCCCAGAACGGGCCGAGTCGGGCTGGCTCGCTAAGCTGATCCAGCACCAACGATGGCAGCACGATGGTGAGCAGCAAATCGGCGAGAGCGTTGGGCTGGGGAGCGTGGGACACTGCGGTTATTAACGTGGACTGAGTGCTGGGCAAGCACTTGCGTGAGGGAGGGAGCAGATTATCCTGTAACTGCTCGCGTTGCGTTTGTTCCATTTGCGGTCATGCCCAGGAATTTCACTACCATTATTTTTGCACTCACGACTGGCTGCGCTTTGCGGCTCGTTGCCGTGGACTTTGAAAAGGACATCAAACCGATCCTCTCAAAAAACTGTTACGAGTGTCATAGCGAACAACGGAAGAAGGAGAAGGGTGGCTTTGTGTTCGACAATCTGAAGCGCTTCGCGCATGACGTCGGGCCGAACCTGAACATTGAGCCGGGCAAACCGGGCAGCAGCCATTTCTTCGAGGTTATTTCCGATTCTGAAATCAAGAATCACATGCCGCCCAAAGGGAATTTGTCGAAAGCGGACCAGGATAAAATTCGCCAATGGATCAAGGAAGGCGCGGCCTTTGATGCCAACGCACCGAAGCTGGCGGTGATAAAAGAACTGCCGCCCATCATGAAGTGGACCAATGCCGAAGGGGTCTCCATCAAGGCCGGATTCGGCGGCGTGAAAGGCCAGAGCGTGATCTTCAAGATGCCCAACGGCACCAAGGTTGAATACCCCATCTCCAAGCTCTCGCCGGAGAGCCAGAAGCTGGTGGAGGAATGCGCGGCCCCGTAGCGAAGGAGCTACACTTTTCCAAACAGCGTCTTCCCAGTGCTCAGCAAATCATCGCAAGCCTGCTTGAGGCGCACGCACAGACCTTGCTCGGCTTTCTTCAGGTAGTTGCGTGGATCGTAGAGTTTTTTGTCACCGATCTCGCCGTCGATCTTGAGCACGCCGTCGTAGTTCTTGAACATGTGTTCCACGATGGGGCGGGTGAAGGCATACTGGGTGTCGGTATCAATGTTCATCTTGATGACGCCGTAAGCGAGGGTCTCGCGGATTTCTTCGAGCGGCGTGCCGGATCCACCGTGGAAGACTAGGTCGAACTTAGCGGCAGCACCATATTTTTTTTCGACAGCAGCTTGACCGTCGCGCAGGATTGTTGGTTTCAGTTTCACAGCACCCGGTTTGTAGCTGCCGTGCACGTTCCCAAATGTGGCGGCGAACATGAAGCGGCCCAGGCCATTCAAGGACTCATGAACCGCGACCATGTCTTCGGGTGAGGTGTAGAGTTTTTCGTTCGGCTGGTCGCCGTGATCCATGCCGTCTTCTTCACCACCGACGACGCCGGCTTCGACTTCGAGGATGATCTCATGCTTGGCGCATTCCTGGAGCAGGGCCACAGAGAGCTTCATGTTCTCCGCCAGTGGAAGTTCCGAGGCGTCGAGCATGTGGGAATTGAACAAATTGCCGCGCCCTTCGGCCCGGCGCTTGGCGGTTGCGGCGATGAGTGGTTTCAGGAAGGTGTCCACTTTCTTCGGCTGGCAATGGTCGGTGTGGAGAGCAACGAGGACGTTGTATTTCTCCGCGAGAATATGCGCGGCCTCGGCCAGAACGACTGCGCCCAGAGCCATATCTTTGACGGCAGTGCCCGAGGCAAATTCGCCGCCGCCGGTGCTGACTTGGATGATGCCGTCGGATTTGCTTTCAGCGAAGGCTTTGAGCGCGCCATTGATGGTCGTGATGGAAGTGATGTTGATCGCGGGATACGCGTAGTCGCCCTTCTGGGCGGCGTCGATCATGGCGCGATATTGGGCGGGAGTGGCAATAGGCATGGGAGATGAGTAGAGCAAGAATCGGGCCGGGCGCAATGCCCCCCACCGCAACTTTTTCCCGCCAGAGGGTTTTCATCAATCGTGAACACGAGACCTAGCACATCCAGCATTGCGTTTTATCTTGGCGCATGGCAAATGACGACCATGAAAGCAGTGGTAGTAATTTTCGGCTTCCTTTTGACTGCGTTTCCGCCATGTGGACACGCCCAAGAAGGCACATCCTCACCACCACCGCCCTCTGAAAGACCGGACAAACCGAACCGTGATCGTTCCCGCAGTCCATATCAGGGTTTTGGCGGGCCGGGAAGTTCAGGCATGATGTCGCACGGGGATCGCGAGCGCTTTGATATGTTCAAAGATATGCCCGAGGATCAGAAGCAGAAAGTTCGCGCCGCATTTGAAAAAGCCTGGAAAAAGCCGGAAGTCACGGAGGCTCGGGAGCGACTGATGAAGGCCAACGAGGAATATCGTAAAGTGCTTCACGATGCCTTGGGGGAGGCTGACCCCGAGGTTGTAAAAATACTCGAAAACCGTAAGTCCCCCATGGGGCCGGGCGGACCTGGTATGCCTGGAAGAATGCCGGATCCAAGTGATCCAGAGTTCGCCAGCAAAGTATTGCAGCGTCTGAAAATGGAAGCGCAATCGGGGGATAATCGGGAAACGCCCATCTCCCGGATGCATGAAAAGGTGATGCAGGTTCCTGCCGTGGCTGATGCGGTGAAGAATCTTCAGCAAGCCGAGCCCGGGAAGCGAATGGAGGCCTGGGGAAAGCTGCGCGAGGTTTATCAGGCAACCATCAAAACCGAGTTTGCGAAGATGCGCGAAAATTTCAGAAAAGACGAAGCGGGTTCCGGTTTTCGCGGCAAAAAAGATGGAGTTCCGCCGTCGGATGAGCCACGTCAGCCGGCACCTCAATGATTGCGGACGATCTTGGCGGCAAAAGATCCGTCCACACCATCACGCCACGGTAGGGTGGACTTTGATTCTACAAGCTGGAACGACGGGTGCTGCTTCAATGCATCTGTCACGGCAGATTCGTTTTCTTCGGGATCGATGCTGCAAGTGCTGTAAACCAAAGCGCCGCCCGGTTTGAGCAGCGGCAGCACGGCATCAAGGATGCGCAACTGCTGGGAGGCCATGTCCGGGAAGACGGCGGGCTGCAAGCGCCAACGGACATCGATGCGTCGGCGCATGACCCCGGTGTTGCTGCATGGAGCATCAACCAGGATGCGGTCGAAGTGCATCGCGCCCCAAGGTGGTGTGCCTTTTGGATGCAGCCAGTCATGCTCAAACGATCGGGCGATGGCGACTTTCATGCGCCGGAGGTTTTCCTGCAGCCGGGGCATGCGTCGGGATGAGGAATCGGAGGCAATGATGCGGCCCTTGTTTTCCATCATCTGGGCGAGCAGCGCGGTTTTCCCTCCGGGCGCGGCGCAGGCATCGAGCACAACTTCTCCCGGCTGCGGTGCCAGCAGATCACAAGCCACGACGGTGCTGGGATCCTGCGCATAACATCTGCCTTGCATCAACCATTCGCGCGGCGGCATATCTGGCCGATAAAAATCCTTCTGGTTCGTGCGCTCGAATTGTCCAAGTTCATACTCGGTCAGCGGCTGCGGGTGCAGGCGGTTCACGCGGATGAAACCTCGTGCAGGCTGCTGGTTCCATTCACATAACTGCGCGGTGGTCTCGTCGCCGAACTGATGCACCCAGCGTTGCACCAGCCATTCTGGGTGGGAGAAACGCACATGCAACGGCAGGGTTGCGACTTCATCGAACAGCTGAATGCTTTCTCGTTGCGCGCGCCGCAGGATGGCATTTACCAGTGCGCCGGCGTGGGGCGCGAGCTTGACCGTTTCATTGACTGCTGCGTAGGGCGGAAGATCAAGAATGAGCAATTGCGCCAGGCCCAGTCGCACAATCCAGCGAACGTGATCTTCGATGCGGGCGCTGTCACACAGGTGGGAAATCCAGTGGTCGAGCAAGGTCTGGTTTCTCAGGACGGTGAACACCAGATTCTGCAGGAGTGCGGCATCACGCGATTCAAGCTGATGCTCCTTCGCCAAGCGGCCAACGATGTCGGCGGCAAAGGCTTGCCCTTCGGCCCACTCCATCAGGGCGTCGAGGGCCAGTTGCCGCGAATTCGTCGGCTGATGGTTTGGTGCAAAATCGCGGTCAGCCATTGGCGGTTGGAAGTGTGCCGCGGCCGATGCCCCGATATTGGAAGCCATAAGCGATGGCCGTGCTGGGATCGAGCAGGTTGCGACCATCAAAGATGAGCGGGGTGCGCATGGCGTCGCGCAATTCGGTCAGATCCACTCCGGCAAATTCGTCCCACTCGGTGGCGATGATCAGCGCCTCGGCTCCGCGGGCCGCTTCGAGCGGGCTTTCCGCAAGTGTGACCTTCGAGGCGAAGGACAGGGATTTGAATTTTTCCATGGCCTTGGGGTCAAAGGCGGTGACATCCGCGCCTTCGTTGACGAGCGCCTCCACGATGTCAACGGCGACACTGGAGCGCACGTCATCGGTGTTGGGTTTGAAACTGAGACCCCAGACGGCTATTTTCTTTTCCTTCAAAAGCCAGAGCGCCTCGCGGATGGCCTGGAGGAAGCGCGTAACCTGACGGGAGTTGACTTTCTGAACCTCTTTCAAGAGATGGAACGGCGTGTTGAGCTGGTCGGCGATGGCGATGAATGCGGCGATGTCTTTGGGGAAACAGGAGCCGCCGTAACCGAGTCCGGCGTTAAGAAAGCTGCGTCCGATGCGACGGTCCATCCCGATACCCTCGGCCACTTTTTCCACATCAGCGCCAGCGGCTTCGCAGATTTCCGCGACGGCATTGATGTAGGAGATTTTTAGCGCGAGAAAGCTGTTGGCTGCATGTTTGATCAGTTCGGCACTGTTGATGTCCGTGACCAGAACCGGCGCGACGAATGGCTCATAGACTTTTTGCATCACGGCCAGCGCGCGGTCGCTGTTGCCGCCGATGACGATGCGGTCGGGTTTCATGAGGTCATCCACGGCGCTGCCTTCGCGAAGGAACTCGGGATTGCTGATGACATCGAATTCCACGCCGGGCTTGGCATAGCGGCGGATGGTCTGCGCGACGCGCTCGCCGGTTTTCACTGGCACGGTGCTCTTGTCCACGATGACGCGATAGCTGTCGAGGCAGACGGCGATTTCCCGCGCGACCTTTTCGATGAAACTGAGGTCAACGCTCCCATCTTCCTGTGGCGGTGTGGGCACGGCGATGAAGATCACTTCACCGTGATCGACCCCGTCAGCGGTGCTGGTGGTAAACTGGAGACGCTTCGAGACAACGTTTTTACGCACCATGGGTTCTAGGCCTGGTTCGTAGATGGGGATTTTCCCGGCCAGCAGGCTGCGGACTTTGGATTCGTCATTGTCCACGCAGAGAACGTGGTGACCTATCTCGGCGAAACAGGCGCCCGTGGTGAGTCCGACATAGCCGGAGCCGATGATGGTGATCTTCATAGTTAGATTTGATACGAGACAGGAGAGCGCATACTAAAGCGTTTTTTGCAGCTTACTCAAGCGCGACTTGTTTAATTGCGCGATGTCGAGTCTCACCCGCGATGGTTGATTTTTAGACAAAAAAGCCAGCGTCCGGCAGGGAGCGCTGGCTTTTAAGAAAACGATAAAAAGCGATCAGCCCCCTTTTCCACCGCGACCAGTGGGATTGGGATCGAGATCGAGCGGAAGACTGACTTGTGGGAAGTCTTTGAGCGTGAAGTTGACGATGATTCCGTAGTCTTTTTGGGCGTTGACGTTGTTTCGAACAAGTCCGCCAACAGAGACGACCCAGCTGGTCAGGTCTCGGCTTACGCTGTAACTCTGGTATTGCAGCGTGTGATCCGTGGCTTCATAAATGTGATTCATGGCAAAGCCCCAGTTTTCATTCAGACGCGTGTAGATGCGCGAGAAGATGAGGCTGCTGTCGGCAAAGATCGGATTTTTGTTCAGGTAGTTGTGCCCAACGGTCCAGGTAAAGGACTTGGTGGGCATCCAGCTCAATGAGGTGTTCAACTCGGTGAAGTTATAGTCACTGCTTCCAATGGGTAACTGGCTGTCGATACTGAGTGCGAACCATGGCACTGGCCGGAAATAGAAATCATTGTAGAGGTTGGAAATTTTCCGGTCGAACTCAGGATCTTGTAAGAACAGGTCCACGTAGGTATTTAGCCCCATCCAGTTGTAGGTTGTGTCATCACGTTTGGTCTGAAGGGTATTCCTCATGCCGACTCGGGCGACGTTCCAGGTGTTCAAATCGTCAACTGCGGTGAAAAGGGGAACGTCAATTGGGCGTGGGCGGGTGGATGGATTGAGGCGGTCGATGGCTGGAAACCCGACGAGCGGGTCGGAGTTGAGGTAGGAATAATTCACATAGGGCATGAAGGTGTGACGCAGACCATCAAGACCGAGGGTGTTGTTTTTGACTCCATCCCAAGTGCGGCTGAATTTTCCGGAAACGTCAAGTCCGGCTTGGAATATGCCTTTGGTAGTGGAGCTGAAATCTTTCTGCCCACCGGATACATCATTATAGAAGCTTGCGCCGCCACCTAGGCGGGGCACAACATTGAGCCAGCCCCCGTCACCGAAGCTCATCGGGTAGAGGAACTCATGGTAGGTATGCAAACGGGCGAATTTATTATCAGAAAGTTCCGCTTCAAGATTCGCTATGTCCTGCTGAACTTGGTCGCGAGTGGTGAGGAGTTTCGGAGTGCTTCGATGGAAGTTGCTGTTGTTGTCGGTGAAGGTGGTGCCCGACAGTTCCTTGATGCCGCTGGACGTGCCCAGAACGGTTGATGTTAGGCCGCCATTGAACCCCGATAGGTTGTCCTGCTGGGTCTTGATCTTGCCCTGAAGCAGGCTGACTTCCGCGTTGGAGAGTTTTTCTTGATAGAACCCGAGGGAAGATTCGCTTTGGTAGTAAACGCCGGTGTGCCAGAGGGGTTGGCGGGTGAAGTCGATGGCAAGTTCCGGCAGGCGGACATCGGTGTGGTCGAAATTGTTCATCTGGAAGCGAGTCCAGAGCATGGCCACAAAATTATCGCTGTGTTTGACGAGCGCGATGGTGTTGTCGGGCTGTGGATTGTCACGGGACTCTGCAAAGTAATAATCCTTCAGCATGAATTGATCGCTGAGCTTGTTCAGATTAAAGTCCAGATACCAAGTGCTTTCGCTAGGGCCGGGCAGGTAGATGCGGTGCTGGAAGGAAAGGCGATAGCGATCTTTCGATGGGGCCAGTTCGCGGCGATTGCGTCCACCGGTGCCGGTTGCGGGGCTGTTGTCGTAGGCGTAGTAGAGCAGGAGTTTGCCAAAGTTGTCATTGTTGGCGAAGCGGAGGGATTTTAAGTCCACACCACCGGCAATGCCGCGCTGGCTGCGCAGATCGAGGTGGTATTTGGCCAGCGTGTGATCGCCATACATGACGCCGTATTGATTGAGCAAAAAAGCACCCCAAAGGCTGTCGTAGCCGGGCTGGAAGAAATAGCCCAGTTCATTATTCAGAGGCTGCACATATAGAGGAAGCCAGAAGATAGGCAGATTGCCTACATAGAATTTTGCGTTGTGCATGATGATGCGGTCGCCGGGATAGATGGTCAGTGACTTGGCCGTGACGTGGAAGTTCGGATGGCTGCTGTCATGGGTGGTGAAATAGGTTCCAGCGCCATCAATGCGCGCCGTTTCCCCTGATTCACCCTTCATGGCCCCGGAGTTGGTTTTCATGTCTGCCGTATTGTAAAAGACTGGTGGCAGACCGCTGCGGATATTGTTGGCCTTCAGGTCCTGGGTATCGAAATTGTAGGTGACCGTTTCGCCCCGGAAAATCTGTCCATCCTTGATGATCAACACGTTTTCGTGCGCGATCACGTCCTTGGTGTTGGAGTTGTATTCGGCGCGTCCGGCGGTGATTTCGACGTTGTCGTATTTAATGTGAACCTCCCCGACTGCCGTTGCCACTCCCGTCTCGGGGTCAAAGTTGGTTTCCAATCCGTCAATGTTGACGTTTTTTGCTAGGGCGCCGAGCACGGAGTCGGGACTGGATTGTGCCATGCTGGAGACAGTGGCGATGAATAATCCGAACAGGAGGAGCAGGGAATTCCTGAGGCCTGACGAAACTTGGGAGGGGAATGAATGGGGGGCCATCATTTGACGGAATGCGGTGGCGTTGTTGAGGTTGTGGGAGTGATGTCGGCTTTTATCGGCTTTTATATAGGCGAACGTCCATGGTGTGACAAGGGAAAGGAGCACATAATTTGCCGTCATGCACAATATTCTTTGCTTGAGGCGCACTGTTCGGGCCTTGATTTTTAGCCGCCAGCTTGGTAGCTACCCTCATGAAACATGATGTTTTCCTGCTGAAAATCGCCGCCTGCCTGGGTTTTCTCGCCATTTCTCTCGGTGCATTTGGCGCGCACGGCATGAAGGGAAAATGGGAAGCGCTGCCTGATAAAAAGGAATCTGCCCATAGGGAAGATGTCTGGCGCACGGCGGCGCAATATCATCTTACGCACTCGGTCGCGCTTCTGGCGCTGGCATTGACCGGCCTCAGTGGGCGCTTCCGGTGGGCCGCTCGCTGCTGGATGGCCGGCATCCTAATCTTCAGCGGCAGTCTTTATCTCTATTCATTCACCGGTGTAAAGCTGTTTGGCGCCATCACGCCATTCGGCGGATTGCTCCTGATGGCCGGCTGGTTTGCGCTGGTGCTTAACCCTGACAGGAAAGCGGATTGATCGAGAGTTACCACGTTTCAGTTGCGCGGACAGTCATGGAAGCTAGAGTCGGCGTCCGATGTTTCATTCGCTATCTGCGACACCCGCTATTTTAATTCGCAAAACCCTGTTGCTGGCATTTGCTGCAGTCCTTCTTTCAGCCCGCGCTGTCGAGGCTCAGACCAGTGTAATCGCAGTTGATCTCTACAATAAAAAAATCCACGCAGCCTCCGGCATGGACGTCAAGCGTCCCGTCGGCGGACTGGCCAAGATCGCCACCGCGCTCGTCGCATTGGATTGGTCGGAAGTCACCAAAGTCAATCTCAACGTCCTCGCCGCCGTCTCGCCTAACGCCATCCAGATTTCCGGTTACAACGGCTTGAATCTCCAGCCCGGCGACCAGGTCACATTGCGCGATCTGATCTATGCCTCAATGATGACCAGCGACAATCTCGCTGCCACCACTCTCGCGGAATTTGTCGGTGGCGACATCTTGCGGCGGCTCGGCAAAGGCGGCGATCCCATCTCGGAATTCGTCGGCCAGATGAACAAGCTCGCCGCGCGCGAAGGCATGACCCGCACCCGCTTCACCAATCCGCATGGGTTTGAAAATAGCCGCACGACGCCTTATTCAACGGCAGCGGACATGGCCAAGCTCACCCTCTACGCCATGACGCGCGCGCCCTTCCGTTTTTATACCAATCAGAAATCGCGCGATATCGTTGTCTTCCGCGCGGGCCAGCGGATGAGCATCCCCTTGCGAAACACCAACAGCCTTCTCGGAGTGGGCAACATCGACGGCGTGAAAACCGGCAACACGCCCCAGTCCGGCGGCTGCGTCATCGTCAGTGAGGAACGCCACGGAACGGTCATGAAACAGGCCAACGGACAGGACGTGGTCTTCCGTCATCGCATGGTTGCCATCGTGATCGGCTCCGCAGAACCTTTCAACGAGGCACAAAATTTGCTTCGCAGTGGCTGGAATGCCTACGACAACTGGCTGCGCCAGGGCCGTCCCGTCACGGATCGTTTGCAACTCCTCTCCAACAACTAATCCAACTCCCACCACAAACTTTATTTCATTATGCGCATCGGAATTCTTAACAGCGGCGGCGATTGCCCCGGACTTAATGCAGTCATTCACGGCGTCGTCGGCGCCGCATCGGAACTTGGCTGGGAGGTCATCGGCTTTTGCGATGGATTTGAAGGGCTGCTCCCCAATGGTCCCGGTCACATCAAGCTCGACCCCGAGCGCACCATCGGTATTCTCAAGCTCGGCGGCACCATCCTCGGCACCACGAACAAGGGCAGCTTCGTCGCCAAAATCGGCGTGGACAAGGTCGCCCTGATCCCTGCGGAAATCATAGACCAGGCCAAGGCCACCATCAAATACCTCGGCATCGACGCCCTCATCGTCGTCGGCGGCGACGGCTCCCTGACCACCGGCTTGCAACTTTGTCAGGAAGGTATTCCCGTCGTCGGCGTGCCCAAGACCATCGACAACGACCTTCAGGCCACCTCCATGACCTTCGGCTTCTACTCCGCTGTTGCCACGGTCGTAAATGCCCTCGACTGCCTCCACACCACCGCCGACAGCCATCAGCGCGTCATGGTCGTCGAGGTCATGGGACGCAATGCCGGCTGGATCGCCCTCTACGGCGGTATCGGCGGCGGCGCAGACATCGTGCTCCTCCCAGAAATTCCCTTCACCCTCGACAATGTCGCAGCCCGCGTGAACTACCTTTACGAACACGGTCATCGCAGCGTGCTCGTGGTCGTGGCCGAAGGCGCGAAACTCGAAAGCGGCAAAATGATGACGCGCGAGGAAAAAGAAAACCGCCAGGTGCTGCTCGGCGGCATCGGAGCCTACGTCGCGAAAGAAGTCGAAGCCCGCACCGGTCACGAAACCCGCGACGTGCGCCTCGGCCACCTCCAGCGCGGTGGCTCGCCCACCTCGCTCGACCGCATTCTCGGCGCGCGCTTCGGCGTTCGCGCCGTTCACCTCATCAAGGAAAAAAAATTCGGACGCATGGTCAGCTATCAGAGCTATCACGTCGGAGATGTGCCCATCGAAGAAGCCGTCAACAAACTCCGCCTCGTCCATCCCGACGGCGAAGAAGTCCAGGCCGCCCGCGCGATTGGCATCAGCTTCGGAGATCGGTAACACAGGCATCCTGCCTATGTGACTGATGGAATAAAATCCTTTCTTTTTGTGCTCGCATTATTGATCTGCCCGCGTTCTATACTGTCGCCAAAGTAATCACATCAACCCAACACAAAAAATAATATGGATCCCGATCAAATCGATCAAATCAACCACAGCAGTTCACTCGGAATTATCCCAATCATCATAGGACTCGGATTCGTCATCCTCATGATCGCGTCTGCATGGAAGGTCTTCGTTAAAGCCGGCCAACCTGGCTGGGCCTGCTTAGTTCCGATTTACAACGCCGTCATCATCTTGAAGATCGTTGGCAAACCTGTCTGGTGGATCGTGCTGATGCTGATTCCAGTCGTTAGCTTTGTGATCGCGATCATCATCGCCATCGAACTCGCCAAGCGCTTTGGAAAAGGCACTGGCTTTGGCGTTGGACTCGCGCTGCTGGGCTTCATCTTCCTCCCCATTCTTGCTTTCGGCGACGCCCGCTATCAGGGGCCGCCTGCGCAGTAATTCAAAATTGATTCAAGACCGCACGCTGCGCATTTTCGCGGCGTGCGGTTTTTTCTTGGC
>JAYVQB010000452.1:0-4434 GCA_043757085.1 Verrucomicrobiota bacterium | reverse complement strand
TCAGTTCTTTGAGCCACTTGGCATTGCGGTAATAGATGGCCTCGGGATCGGCGATGCGGCCAGTGACGATGGCCTCGACAATTTCCTCGGCACCGGCGGTGACATTCACCGTGGGTTGGATACCCTCGTCCTTCATGCGGGCGACAGAGACGTGATAGTTGCGATTGTCCGGGTTATCGAGCTTCACATACACCGGCTTCACGTCGGGATTGATGCGCTGGAAAATGTCGATGAGATCCACCACGCGGAAGTTTTCATGCGCGATGTTGCATATAAGATGCTTGTGATTGGGATTCTCGACAAAATAGACGAAGGCACGCGCACAGTCCGCCACATGGAGGAAGGGCCGCCACTGCTGGCCATCGCCAAAGACCCGGACTTCGTTGTAAAGCGTGGAACAGTAACTGAAGATATTGATCACGAGATCGAACCTCATGCGCGGAGAGAAGCCGAACAGGGTGCCGTTGCGCAGAATAGCAGGTCGCCATTTTTTGTCCGCGATGCTGAGCAGAAAGGCATCGGTGTCCACTTTTGACTTGGCGTAAGTTGTGAGGGGATTGGTCTGGCCGTCCTCATCCGCCTCGCCGGCAGCTTCGCCATAGACGGAGCAAGATGACGAGAAGATGAAGCGGATGCCACGCTCCTTGCAGGCGGTGGCGAGATCGCGTGAAGCTTCGAAGTTCACCTCCTCGGTCAGCCGAGGATTAAGCTCGGCAGAAGGATCGTTCGAGATAGCGGCAAGATGAACCACCACGTCGATGTCTTTCAGCAACGCGTCCAGAGAAGCTTTGTTTGCCAGCACCTGTCGGATGTCATCGCGTATAATCTCCACAGTTGGACGTAGGACACGAAGATGTTCCACTCCAAAGTAGCCAATATCCAGCACTCGAACCTTGTGGCCGCGGACGAGGAGTTTTGGAACAAGAATAGAGCCCAGATAGCCAGCCGCTCCAGTAACGAGAATTTTCATAGATTTATAAGTAACGTTTTATCAGGTTTCGTGCTCTCATTGCTATATTTACCAAGTGGTAATCAAGTGCTGTATATGATGCGCGGAAAGTGGCATAATGGCTATGCTTCCGACTGTATGGCGCTTGAATGGTGCTTGCAAGGCCTCCACGCTGACCCGCCAAGTTTTTGTTGGCGGCAATCACCTCACCATAGTGTAGTTCGGTGAGAATTCCATACATAAAGTCTGCAGGCCAGCCATTACCAATGCAAAGGTTCAGCGCGTGTAAGACGGAGTCATAGAAGTGCCGTTGAAACAGAATTGCGTGGCCGCAGATATTGTGCCTAAATGGGATGGCCTTAGTGCACTCAAAAAAACTCTCCCTAACTATGTATTCGCCAGCTACTGTTGGCCAGCGAAACAGAGTCAGCATGCCCCAATCGTTGTTGGAAACAGATGGTTCGAGCTCAGCCCAGAGCAATTGAAAGTTTCGCCGGAAACATACGTCGTCCTCGAGAAATGCGAACCGCTGCCAGCCCTCTTGCTTGGCATGCTCAATACATCGGATTAGCGACTTGAGAACGCTCAGGACGGGCACACGATCGTATTTGGATTGCAACAACTCTTCCTCTGACACCGTATCGGGGGTCTTGAGGATACAGTTGTCCACGCCAATACGGCATAGTTCTGCTTTCAGCAGTGGGAGTCGTTCAGGTGACAAATGAGGTGCATGGAGAGCAATATATCCGTCGCAAAATCGTCCAAATGACATATTGATATTTCCCTTGGCGTGAAATTATTTTTGCGAATTTATTATCAGTCGAAATAAGCAATAGCAACTTCAAACAAATATTCCAACTCTTCCTCACTCATCACGGTGCGCAGCGGCAGGGAGACGATAGATTTTTTGATCGTGATTCGCCGTGCAGTAACGCCGCACGTCGATGTCTTTCAGCAGCGCGTCCAGAGAAGCTTTGTTTGCCAGCACCTGTCGGATGTCATCGCGAATGATTTCCACAGTGGGCCGCATGGCGCGTAGATGTTCCACTCCAAAGTATCCAATGTCGAGCACCCGCACCTGATGCCCCCGAACGAGTAGTTTGGGAATTAGAACCGAACCGAGATAGCCGGCTCCACCGGTGACTAGGAGATTCATGAATTTGAAATAGCTTCAAGATTAATCTTTGCGCGCTAGGCACCACAGATGAGTATCCTCTGCACGGACAAAAGTGGACAGAACCGTCAGACCCGAAGCGCGCACGACGGCGCGAAGTTCATTGTCCGTGAATTTGTTGCCATTAAACTCAGCTTCTTCACCCGGCTGCCAGCGATGCGTTGCCGCGCTGCGCAGCCCGAGTTTGTAGGACCACTTGGCGAATAAGCCACCCAGGGAATTGCCGAAGCTCTTACTTGGATCGTGATGTCGCACATCAAAGCGGAACAGCCCGCCTTTTTTTAGCGTGCGAGCTGCTTCCTTTACATAGTTGTTGATGATCTCGGCGTCGAAGATGTGGATGAAAACATCTACCGCATAGGCATAGTCCACAATTGTATTCGGCACTGCACTCAGGTCATAGCCACTATTCACATGCAGGCTCAGGCGCGGATCACCACCCGTGTTCTTTCCGGCGTAGTCGATCATCGTCTGCGAGATGTCCAGACCATAGAACTTGGTGAACTGTATCCGTTTCTGCATCTGCTGAATCATGCGGCCTACTCCGCAACCTATCTCCAGCAAGGTCCATTCGGGTTGCGGTGACACATCTGACAAAAGCAGATCGCCAGTGCTATTCGCAAGTGCAGTATACTTGGCCTCATCGCCTTCGGACACCGTGTCGACGCGTGCAAACTGCGCGTCCTTTTCATTATCAGTGTTCCAGAACTTGCGCTGGCGCTCGGCGTAGGATTCAAAATTGTTCATGGATATAGTAGGGTTGAAAAATAGTATATTGATAAATTAAACGTAGAGAATGTAAGCACAAGTAGTTACCAAGGATTTCAGTTTAAATGGACGTCAAAAATCTTCTAGGAAATCCCGGTCAAAAATTAGCAGCCGACTGTCGGGCATCAGAGTTCAGCGATTTTGCCCTTCAGTTGGTTCACGGTGAGGGGCTGGCCTTCCCCCTGGTTTAATCGCTTCAAGGCTCCCAGAAGCCGCCGCGCATTGGCAGGAGAGCGCAGCAAGTGAGCGGTTTCTAGCAAGCCATTCCATTCGTCCAGTGCTACCAGCACAACCGATTCCGTGCCACGGCGGGAAATTACCACTGGTTCGCGTGTGGCAATGGTTTCGTCCCAAACAGTAGCCAAACGGTCACGAGCATCGGTGTAGGAAATCGAGGTCATCGGGGAAGTTAAACATGAACAGGTTTCCTGTCCATGAATTTATCAGAATGCCAGCGGAGGCCATAAAGAAAATACTGGAGAGCAAAAAGGCTGCTGCATTTCAGCTTTCAGCTTTCAGCTTTCAGCTTTTCATGACCCACTCCTTGATTGTCGTAAAGAGATAATCCAGCTCTTCTTCACTCATGACGGTATGCAGCGGCAGGGAGACGATGTTGTCCTTGATGGCGTTGGTGAAGCTCAAGTCCTGCTCACGATATTTTCCGCGATAAAACTTCAGATCGTGATTCGCGGTGTAGTAGCGGCGCACGGCGATGTTTTTCGATTGCATGTAGTTCACGAAGTCCGTGGCTTCATCGTTGAGGATGATGGGGAAGTAGAGATAGGGGCAGGTCACTTCTTTGCAGACCTTCATGGTGCGCAGCAAGCCGCGCTTCTCAAGTCCACCGAAGAACTCCACATACCTTGCCAAGTTTTTGGCGCGGCTGCTGAGGATGAAATCAATCTTCTCCAGATTGCGCAGGCCGACCAGCGCACAGACTTCGGTCATTTTGGAATTTAATCCGGGGATGTCCACATCGCCGCGGGTCTTTTCATACTGGCCGAAATCACGCAGGCGGAGCAGCAGATCGGCGATCTCCGGGTCATTTACGACGTTGGCTCCGCCTTCCATGGAATTGAAAATCTTTGTCGCGTGAAAGCTGATCATCTCGCTGAACCCATACTCATGCGAATGCCTGCCCTTGAACTTGGAGCCAAAGGCCGGCGCGTTATCGAGGATCACCGCGAGATCGTGTTGCCTCGCTATCTCGCCGAGTTGCTCCAAGTCACACAGATTGCCGTAAGCCCCGACGGGGAGAATCATCTTCACGTCCGGCGAATCCACGACGACCTTTTTCAAATCCAGCACCAGCGTTTCATCCACATCGCAGAACACGGGCTTGAGGTTGTTCGTCACGAGGGCATTGATCGTGCCGGAGAAGGTGAACGACGGCACCAACACCTCAAAGGAATCATGCGGTGACGCCCCTAACTTCTGCTTCCAAGCTTGGATCAAATGATACAAAGCTAGCTCTCCATTGCAGTTCACCGAAGGCTTGATGGCGCAGCCATAAAAATTTTGCAATTCATCTTCAAAGCGTCGC
>JAYVQB010000451.1:0-4469 GCA_043757085.1 Verrucomicrobiota bacterium | reverse complement strand
GCAAGCGCCAGCCCTCGCTCGCGGACCGGGGGGATGAGCACAGCGAGCACGCCGAACTGGCGATGGAAAGACTCACGCAGGACAAGGACAATGTGCTGGAAAAAATGTGGGATAAGGAATGGCGCGACAACATCAGCAACGCGGCACTGGAGCGCGTGAAGGGCCGCGTCTCGCCGCGTCAGTTCCAGATTTTTGACTGTTATGTGATGAAAGGCTGGGGCGTGAAGAAGACTTCTGAAGTCCTCGGCATCAATGCCGCGCAAGTCTATCTGGCGAAACATCGGGTCGGCGCGATGGTAAAGAAGGAAGTGCAGGCATTGCAAAAGACGATGCTGTGAGGCGCGATGCCCGCGCCGTCGAAACAAGATGGAGCGCGAGAGCCGAGTGGAACGAGACAGATAGCCAGAGGCTACCCAAAGGGTGAGGCGGAAGCCGAGTCAATGCCGAGGGCTACTCGCCAAACTTTCTCAGTGTGTGGCAGGACTGCCAGTGGCGTTTCGTCCTGCTACGTTGCAGGAGAGTCAGGCGAGTAGGCTTCGATATACGCGCGCTCCGTCTTTTTTATGAGGCAAAGCGAGTTCGTATTATTTTAATCGAACTCTGGTTGCAGCGGTTGTTTCCTGCTAAACTCTTTTCCAGTCATGCCGTTCACCAAACATCCAGCCGCGCAGGAACCCGGATCTGGGCCGGGAGATCGCGGACCTGCGGAAATACCTCCGACTAGGGAAAGAATATTGTCCGGTGATGCGGAGACGATCCGGGAATATCATCCTCCTTTGACGACGCAAGCGCATCGCAATGACATTCCGATTTCGGATTTGCAACTTTTGCGCCGTATCGGTTCAGGTTCCTATGGCGAAGTGTGGCTGGCCCGGGCGATCACGGGCGCGATGCGGGCGGTGAAGATCGTGTGGCGCGAAGACTTTGAATTTGAAAAAACTTTTAGGCGCGAGTTCGAAGGCATTCAGCAGTTTGAGCCGATCTCTCGCGGGCACCAGGGACTCGTGGATGTGCTTCATGCCGGCTGGAACGAGCAGCGCGGTTTTTATTACTACGTGATGGAGCTGGGCGATGACGAGTTGCACGGCACGCAGATCGACGTGGATACCTATGTTCCGCGGACATTGTCCACGGACTTCAAGCGGCACGGGCGGCTCAATTTGGAGTTCTGTCGGGAGACGGGCATCTTCCTCGCGGATGCGCTGGGCTATCTCCACAGTTACGGGCTGACGCATCGGGACATCAAGCCCTCAAACATCATCTTCGTGGGTGGCGTGTGCAAGCTGGCGGACATCGGTCTGGTCGCCGCGCATGGCGAACGGACCTTTGTCGGCACCGAGGGGTTTGTGCCACCCGAGGGACCGGGAACATTTGCGGCGGACATCTACAGTCTGGGGAAAGTTTTGTATGAGATCAGTTCGGGCAATGATCGAATGGACTTTCCGGAAGTGCCGGATGATCTGCAAATCGAGGAGATGAGATTCTGGCGTGACTGGAATCAGGTGATCTGCCGCGCCTGTGCGCCGGATATTTTTGAGCGTTATGCCAGCGCCGGTGAATTCGCCACCGCATTGCGGGAAGTGGGCATCGTCAAACCGGAACCGCTGGGCCGACGGCTTTTGCGCGGGGTAACCCGAATATCTGCCGGTGCGATTTTTACCGGCACCGCTTTGTCCATGTTAAATCATCAACGCGATTGGCGTATTGCCATGCCCGCGCTGGACGCATCGAATCTGACGTCCGAGGAACTGGCGAGAATGCGGCTGCCACGGGATGGGCGGTTCTGGATGAATGGCGCAGGACTGCGTTTCGTCTGGCGCGAGGGTCAACATACTGCGGACCGTCCGGTGACGCTGGAACTGTTCAACAAGTTTCTCGATGCGACTATGCATCCATTTGAAGGTGAAGTCGTGCCCTGGCTGCCCAAGGGCGGCAAGCAGGAATACATCGTGGTGGTTCCGCCGGATGATGCGAACGCATATTGCGTATGGCTTGGGCGCGAGGATCGCTCCACGGGATCGCTGAATGATGACTTTGAATACCGCTGGAAGCCTGACGCCGCAGTCCGGCCCGCAGCGGGAGCCCGGGAGCAGTGGACATCATTGCGGCTGGAGCTGGTGAAGCTGCACTTTGGCGAGGTTGCCATCACCAGCGCGCCACCCGGTGCGGAAGTGCTGGCGAACGGCGAAGCGGCTGGCAGGACGCCGCTCAGCACCTCGCGCGTGCGAGTCGGCATGGGGACTTTCGAGCTGCATTTGCCCGGATATAAACGCGAGGTCTTGAGCGGAAAGGTGGAGGAGGGGAATATCCTCAAATTGGATGTTAAGATGAAACCGACGCGCGCGGTGGTGTTCGAAAAAAAATGGACCAATTCACTCGGCATGGAGTTCGCGCCACTTGGTGAAGTCTTGATATCAATGACGGAAACCCGGCGCGCTGACTACGAGGAATTCTTCCGTCACATGGTCAGCTCCGCGCCTCCGCCGATTCCGCTGGATGCCGACCGCACGCTGCCGATGACGCATGTGTCCCGCGCGGATGCACAGTCCTATTGTCGCTGGCTGACCATGATCGAGAAGGAGAAAGGGTTGCTGGAGGCCAATCAGGTTTACCGGTTGCCCACTGATGACGAATGGAGCATGGCGGCTGGCTTGCCCCGAGAAAAGGGTTACACCCCGCAGGAGCGCAGTGATCGCATCGAAGGCATTTATCCCTGGGGATTCATCTGGCCGCCAGTTCCGGCATCGGCAAACTTATGGGACGGTGCAGGGGCAAAAAACAAAGACGGCATCAAGGGATTCAAGGATGGAATTCCCGGACTCGCGCCGGTGCGTTCGTTTCCACCCGATTCGCGCACGGAAATTTTTGATATGAGCGGGAACGTCTGGGAGTGGGTGCAGGAAGATTATGGTGGCGATGATTTCAAGGCATCGCGAATGGGAGTGGTGCGGGGCGGAAGCTGGCGCACGAAGGAGCGCACCGAGTTGCTCTCATCGCATCGTCGCGCCATCAATGCCACGACACGGGTGGACGACATCGGATTCCGCATCGTCCTCAGCACGGAAAATGTCCATGCGCGCGAAGATGAGTGACATCACGCATCCTTGACTGCGTGAATCAGCTTCGCGAGTGAGTCTTTCGCGTCGCCATAAAGCATCCCGGTATTCGGTTTGAAGAAGAGCGGGTTCTCAATGCCGGAGAAGCCTTTGCCCTTGCCGCGCTTGAGCACGATGACGGCCTTGGAGCGATCCACTTCGAGAATGGGCATGCCTGCGATGGGACTTTTTGGATTGTCGCGCGCATCGGGATTCACTACGTCGTTCGCGCCGATGACGACGGACACATCGGTGTTGGGGAAGTCGGAGTTGATCTGCTCCAGTTCGTAGAGCTGAGAGTAAGGCACGTTCGCCTCTGCCAGCAGGACATTCATGTGACCGGGCATCCGGCCCGCGACGGGATGGATGGCAAATTTGACCGTGACTCCGCGTCCTTCCAGCGTGTCAGAAAGTTCGCGCACCACATGCTGCGCTTGCGCCGTGGCCATGCCATAGCCGGGGACGAATACAACTTGTCGCGCATAGGCCAGCTGCGTAGCCACATCGTCGAGGAGCACTTCGCGCATCTCGCCGCCTTCACTCGTTGAAGTTTCTGAAGTCGCGCTGCCGAACGCACCGAAGAGCACGTTTGTGATGGAGCGGTTCATGGCCTTGCACATCACGACCGATAGAATGAAGCCGGAGAATCCATCGAGCGTGCCGGCAATGATGAGGACGTTGTTGGAGATCGCAAATCCGGTCGCGGCTGCGGCCAAGCCCGCATACGAATTCAGCAAGGCCATCACCACCGGCATGTCCGCCGCGCCAATGGGCAGCACCAGCATAACGCCGAAAGCAAACGCGAGCGACATCATCAAGTAGAATGCCCAGCCCGCGCCGGGATTGAAGATGAGATAGAAGAACAAAAATATAGTGGTCGCGATCAGTGCGGCATTGAAGACCTTTTGCCCTTTGAACGTCATCGGCGCACCGGGCAACAGCCCCATCAACTTCGCGCAGGCAATCAAGCTCCCCGTCGTGGTCAGGGAACCGAGCAGCACTTCAAAGCTGACTGCCGTCATCTTGAATCCGCCGAGAGCCGCGCCGTGCGTGTGATATTCCGCGATGCCCACCAGCGATGCCGCGAACGCACCAAAGGCATGGGACAAGGCCGTCCGCTGCGGCAGCGCAGTCATCGGCACCCAATAAGAAATGATGCCGCCAATGGTGCCGCCTATGATGAGGCCCGCGATGATCCACTGATAGCTGATGATTTCCTTGTGCAGCAGCGTGCCGATGATCGCGAGCAACATGCCCAGCTCCGCCGCGTGCATCCCGCGCCGTGCGGTGTCAGGATGAGTCAGGCAACGCAGGCCGTAGATGAACAGCAGCGAGGCGATGAGATAGCTGAACTCGATGAAGTAATGCGTCATG
>JAYVQB010000450.1:0-17613 GCA_043757085.1 Verrucomicrobiota bacterium | reverse complement strand
CGCGGCTGCCCGAGATGTTCGATATTTTGAAGAAACTCGAACAACGGCTGGAAAAGCTTGAAGGAAGCGGGCCGGATATATTGCGCGACAATTGCGAGATGATGCGTTGCCCCATGGTCGCGATGCGCGTAACATGAACGGTAAAACAAACCACTGAAGAATATCATGCCCAGAGACATCACGCCCATGCCCCCGCCATTTAACGGGTTTAACCTGAACCTGAAGCTCCTGATTCCGGGTTTGCTGGCCATTCTTTTGATCTTCGTATTCTTCACCAGTTTTTATACCATACCTGCCGACTCTGACGGCGTGGTTCAGCGCTTGGGAAAATACAAGGAATCCGTCGGTCCAGGTCTGCATTTCAAAATACCGTTTGGGGTGGACACGGTGGCGGTGGTGCCTTTGCTCCGACAGTTGAAGATGGAGTTCGGCTTCTCCACTGCGGGCGCGACCAATCCTGATCAATTCGCTGAGCCCAGAGCGCAGGAGGATGAGCGCAGCATGGTGACAGGCGACCTCAACGCCGCGCAAGTCGAGTGGGTAGTGCAATATGACATCCGCAGCCCCCGGGACTTTCTTTTCAACGTGCGCTCGCCCGGCTCCACGTTGCGCGACTTCTCCGAGAGCGTCATGCGGGAAGTGGTTGGCGACCGCACCGTTGACGAGGTGCTGACTTATGGCCGCGCCGAGATCGAGTCCGACGCCATGAAAAAACTCAGCGAATCAGTTGAGAAACTGGGCATGGGTCTGCGCGTGATTCAGGTGCAGCTAACACGCGTTCATCCGCCACCGCCGGTGCAGCGTTCATTTGATGAGGTGAGCCGGGCGCAGCAGGAGAAGCAGCAGATGATCAATGTGGCCGAAGGTGAATACAACAAGGTAGTGCCGCGCGCGAGCGGAGAGGCTACGCAAAAACTCAGCGAAGCCGAGGGTTACGCCGTCAAGCGTATCAATGAGGCCCGAGGAGATGTGGCCCGCTTTAAGGCATTGCTCGAGCAATATGAAAAAGCTCCTGATGTCACTCGCCAGCGCCTTTACTTTGAAACCATGAGTGAAGTCATCCCGAATCTCGGTAGCAAGATCATATTGGATTCAGATGCCAAGCAGTTCCTGCCGCTGATGCAGCTTCAGCAACTCCAATTCGCTAAGCCGCAAAACCAACAGCGCTGAAGCGCCCCAATTTTCATGAAACCCACTCATATCCTCCTCGCGTTTTTTGCGGTTGTTGTGCTCATACTGTTATCCGGCAGTTTTTACATTGTCGGAGAGCAGGAGCAGATCATTATCACCAGGTTCGGCCAGCCGGTTGGCCAGCCGGTCACGGATGCCGGTTTGCAAATCAAGATGCCTTTCATCGAAAACGTAAACCGTTTCGAGAAGCGCATCGTGCAATGGGATGGCCCGCCTTCGGAGATGACCACCAAGGACAAGCTCTTCATCATTGTTGACACATTCGCCCGCTGGAGGGTGAGCAATCCCCGCGCTTACTTTGAAAAATTGCGCGATGAGCGCACAGCCCAATCGCGTCTCGATACCATCCTCGGCAGTGAAGTGCGCAATATTATTGCCAAACACAACCTCATTGAAGTTGTGCGCACCAGCAAAGATCGCAAGCCAACCATTGATGACTCGGTAGTGACGGCAAAAGTAATTGCGCTTCCGCCAATCAATCTCGGTAGAGTAGTTTTGGAGAGGGAGATTTTTAAGGCCGCCTCCGAGGCCATCGCCAGGCAAAATCTCGGCATCGAGCTTCTCGATCTACGATTCAAACGCATCAACTACAAGTCCACCGTGCTTGAAAAAATCTACTCAAGTATGACCAGCGAGCGCGACCAGATCGCGCAGCGATATCTTTCCGAGGGTGCTGGAAAGGCGGCGGAGAAGAACGGCGAACGCGAGCGTGAACTTCGCCGCATTGAATCCGATGCTTACCGCAAGGTTCAGGAAATCCAAGGCAAGGCCGATGCCGAGGCCACGCAAATCTATGCACAGGCCTACAACACCAGCCCTGCGGCAGCCGACTTCTACCAGTTCGTCAAGACGTTGGAGACATACAAGACCGTCCTTGGTCGCGACTCGACTCTCATCCTCACGACGGACAGCGACCTGTTCAAATACCTCAAAAAGACAGATGGTAAAATCGCGCCGTCACAACCGGCAGCCGCGAAGCCCTGATGATGGCAACAGATTGATATTTCCGAATCCAGTTCCATTCACGGTGCGCAAGATGAGTTGTGTCAGTCATTTCACTATCAGTCGATTCTGTTCTTAGTTTGCCTGCACACAGGGAGTATGATAATTATTGGCGTTTGAGTCGCATGGAGAAAGAAACTGACGAAATTATTTTGCAACGGGTTGCAGCGGGTGATGACTCGGCTTTTGCCGCGTTATACGATCGCTTCTCCGGGCGCCTGTATGCGCTGGCGCTACGCATTTTGGAGGACGAGCAGGATGCGCGCGACGCCCTTCAGGAAGGCTTTCTCTATCTGTGGGAGAAAGCATCGAATTTCGATCCCGTGAAAAGCAAGGCTTACACTTGGTCGGTCATGATTTTTCGTCACAAGGCCATCGACCGGTTGCGCTCCCGCCGCCGGCGACTGAAACTCGCTGAGATGGCGGCCAATGATCTGATCGAGCTGGACCGGATTAACCCAGAATCGGCGGATCAAGTGGCGTCCAAGGCTGATGATGTCACAGCTGTGCGACGGGCGATGAAATCTCTGCCTGATGAACAGCGCAAGTCAATTGAATGGGCCTTCCTCCGAGGATTCACTCATCATCAGCTGGCGGAATTTTTCGGCCAGCCTCTGGGCACGGTAAAGACAAACATACGTCGCGGTCTGCTTCGGCTGCGCGACACCTTGAGAGGAGCAGAGTCATGACGGAACACCAGGAAGAACAGGCCGCGCTTCATGCGCTCCACATGCTGGATCCGCATGAATCGCGTATTTTGGAAAGCGAGATGCGGACAGATTCGCGACTGCGTGAAAGCGTGACTGAGCTTGAAGAAGCAGCGGCAATGATTGCGTTTTTGCTGCCGGAACAGGTGCCTCCACCGGAGTGCAGACGTGCATTGCTGACCGCTTTGAAACAGCGGCGCAGAGCCAACATGGCGGCATTATCCTCTCCCTTTCGCCTATTGCGCAATCCGTGGCTGGCCCGGGCTGCCGCAGCAGGACTGGCCGTTGCCGCCGTTGGACTGTGGAATTCCAACCAGGGTCTCAGTTCAAAAATTGCTTCTTTGAGCAAGAGTGAAGCCGCTGCCAGAATGGAGGCCGTCAAAGCGGGAGCTATAAATGAAACTGCCGCGATAAAGCTCGCTGATGCTGGCAGTGCTCTCATCAAAGTTAAGAGCGAACTCGGTGCAGAAATCGAAAGGTTGAAAGCGGCAGGCGATGTTTCACACATGGAAGCCGTGGCGTTGCGCGCAGCAATCAAGCGATATGAAGAGGGAGTTGCCATCGTCATTTGGGATTCCGAGAAACAGGAAGGCAAGCTCAAGCTGGAGAAGATGCTGCCCGTGCCGCCGAACAAAGACTATCAGCTCTGGGTGATTGATAAGAAAACGCCGGGCGCGCCTGTAAGCGCCGGAGTCATCAAGGTGGATCAGCGCGGCTTTGCCACAGTGACATTCAAGCCCGTCGAGTCCGTCACCGAGATGACGAAATTCGCCTTGAGTCTGGAGAAGCAGGGAGGCGTGCCGCAAAAGTCCCAGGATGGCCCCATTGTCTTCATCGGGCCTTGATGGCAATTTGAGTTCACGCGCACTGTTGACACAGGTATCATCGCATTGGTTGCAGGCGTGACGGAGCGTGTCATCATGAACCGATCATGGATGAAAAAAATCGTCGCACTCAGGCCTCGGCAGGACAACGGTCCGCCGCTAGTCCGGCTGAAGCAGCGCCAGAAACAACTGTGAAGCCGGGAAACGAATTTCGTCCTGATTCAAGATGGCATTCACCGCGTGTATTCACCTTGCTGCTTCTTGCCGTGCTGTCTTTCCTGGCGCTGACACTGATTTATCTCAAGGACGAGCCGCCGCCGTGGGATGATGACTTGGTCCGCCCCATTTTCACCGGGCAGGCGCAGGATATGTCCGCGCCGGTGCGCATGAAGGCGATGCTCGCCGCCGCAGCCAAAATTCCCGCAAGTGCCGCAGCTGCGATTTCGCCTTGGGAAACGGACATCGAACAGCTCGGTGCATTGCTGGAAACCCACGGCAAGGTTTTGGATAATCTTAACGACTTGCTGGAAGAGAAGCAGGATGAATGGGAGCCCCGCAGCATGTTGTGGAAGATTGAGGACTTCGGTGCCGATTTTTCATGGCAGAATGTGATCCGGCTCAAAGAGGCGGAAGCCGTGCACCTGGCTCGACGCGGACAGGAAGAGGCGGCCATTCTCTCCGCTATGGATCTCGTGGTATTGGGATGTCTGCTGGAGCGGCTGGATGCCTGGCCCTCATTCATGGATCGCGCGCTCGAAATCCATGAGCACGGCACCATCATGCTAGCCAGGTTGCTGGCGCGCACGCAGTTGAGTGATGCGAAACTGAGCAGGCTTCAGGAACAGGAGTTCAAGCCCTGGTCGCTGAGTGTGGAACGCCTCAATGAGGCCATGAGCGGCTTCTACTCCTTTGAGCGCAAGCTTCTTCTCGGTGCTCCGGAGGGTGAACCTCCGCTTCCGCCGGGCTACCTTCCCGCGCGCTCCGGCTCACGCTTTTTCTTCAAGCCGCTCGCCACATTGAGGCTGTTTGCGGAGAGTTTTCACGAACTGAAAAACAATCTTTCACACATTGTGTTCACGCGCTCAGATCAGATCGAGGCCCGCCTGCAGCGCCGTTCCAAGTCGGGCGGACTTCTAGGCAGTTCCAATCGCTCCGGCGCGGACTATTATGCCACGCGCATCCGCATCTACACGACGCTGCCCGATCGCAATGCACTGGAGCGCGCGCGTCATGCGATTGTGCTGGCCCTCTTCGGCGTTCGTCGCTTTGTGCAGCAGGAAATGCGGCTTCCGGCCCGGTTGGAGGATTTGGTGCCGAAATATCTTTCAGCCCTGCCGCTGGATCCGTTCTCGGGAGAGCCACTTCGTTATAATGCCACTCAGGGCCTGATCTACTCCGTGGGCATGAACTTGAAGGACGAGGGAGGCAGGCCAACTGTGATGCCGTTGAGCGATCCTGATGAGCCGACTGTTGAGATTGGTATTGGCGTGGCTAGGGCAGGGCAGTGATTTTTTGTCAGGAATCATTTTTCTTTGCACACAAACCCTCCACCGGTTGTCGTTTATCAGATGAATGGCCACACTTTTTTCCAAAGCTTCTGACTGGCGCTCTTGGTATGCAGCACATGCCGCGCGCCTTCTGCTCTTTGTTAGGCACTGGCTCCCGGAGCGCGCCGACGCTGAGGACGCAGTGCAATCGGGATTTGTGAAATTCTGGAAGCACAGACCGCATCCCCATGATGCCGATGTGCCTCTGCTCTATGCTGCGGTTCGCAGCGCCGCATTGGATATGCTCCGCTCGCGTGGCCGCCGCGCCAAGCGCGAGGAGGCGGTCATGCTGGATGCTGATGACTGTTGGTGGGATGCGGACACGATTCAGGAGCGGGAGCGGGCGGAACTGATGCAGCACGCGCTGGCAAAACTTCCCGAGGAACAGCGGGAAGTCGTGATGCTGAGAATCTGGAGTGAAATGACTTTTGCGGAAATAGCGGAAACGCTGGACGAGAACATCAACACCATTGCCGCGCGTCACCGCTACGCGCTCGCTGCCTTAAAAAAACTGCTGCCGGAGGAATGCCATGAACGATCCTGAATTCGAAAATAAACTGCGCGGGCTTCGACCCGCATTACCCTCGCTTTCACTTGAGGGACGTATTGCCGCCGCGTTGCCGCAACCCCAGCCCTCGCACTTTTCATTATCAGCATGGCTGGGAGAACGTCTGCTCTGGACGGCGGGCGGTGCGGTCGCCGCCTGGATGATTCTGGTTCAAATCAACCCTGCGCCCATCAAGCCTGCTGAGCCTTCCGCTTCACCGGTTGCCTCCGCATCGCGTGTGACAGAGGAGCCAACGGCATGGCTGGACGGTGGTGTTCAACTGATCGGCGGCAACACGCCCGCCCGCATGCTTCATCGCAAGGTGATCGAGCGCCGTCAATCAGACGATGGCACTGTGTTGGTTCAGGTGCCGCGTGAAGATGTGATTCTGGTCCCCGTAAAATTGCATTGAGCTGCTTTTCCCAATCCACAAACACACACATCATGAAATCTAAACGAGTAGCCATCATGACCGCACTTGTCTTATCCACAGGAGGTCTCTTTGCAGATGAATCCGCCAAGACGGATACTGAGTCCGGGACGACTGAATTCAAGGCCGGGCCGCTCGCCCTCTCGGTCACGGTGCAAGGCGATCAAAATGGTAAAGCAACGAAGATTCCTTATCTCGGCGTCGTCACCTCCCCGCTGTCACCGCAACTTCGGGCGCAGATAAATTTGCCGGAAGGCATGGGCTTGAGCGTCGATGTGGTGGCCAAGGACAGTCCTGCGGAAAAAGCCGGACTCAAGAGGTATGATGTCCTGAAAAAATTTAACGATCAGATGCTCTGCGCTCAGGAGCAGCTTGCAGTTCTTGTTAAAGCGGCGGGGAAGGGGGCCAAAGTCATACTGGTGGTGCTCAGCGGCGGGAAGGAACAAAACATGGAAGTTATCTTGGGCGAGCATGATGCCCCTGAAGTCGGCAAGGCGCTGTTTTCCATCAATGGAACTCCAGGAGTATCAGTCCAAGTGCAAGACCTCGACAGGATGTTGCAACAGGGAGTCGTGGAAAATCTTCTGCCGGAGATTCTGAAATTCAGTTCGGGCGGAAATTCTGGAAAAAGTGGTTCTGCCGGGATTCAGCAGAACTGGGAAGAAACCAGAAACAAATTGGAACGAAAGCGCAAGGATTTGGAAGCCCAGATGGAAGTTGAAATCAAAAAAAATCAGGACCCGGCAAAGGCCGGAGAAAATCAAAGCTCAGCCCAGGCGCAGGCTTTTTCAATCTATCCTGATATCAATGCCCAGAGCATGATCAGCGTCACTGACGCCGATGGAACTGTTGAAATCAATCAATTCAACGGAAAGCGGACAGTGAAGATAAAAGACTCTTCAGGGCAGGAAATTTACACTGGCGATCTCAATAACGAGTCGGATCACAATGCTGTGCCGGAAAAATTCCGCGCCAAAGTCAAAGACGTCGCCGGAAAAATCAAAAGCGGAATCAGCTCCAAGATCAAGGGTGGCACCATCAGGAAATTCGAGAGGGAAGCCACCCCGCCAACGCCCGATGACGCAGGACGTTGAGAGCAACTATTTCTTCTCCGGTAGCGGAGTAAGTTTCACATTCCGAATCGCCGCTGTGGTCTGATAAGTCGTCAGCGATAGTGGAGCAAAATCCTCGATCGGTCCTGAGCGCAGGCCGATCTTACGGCCCTTGATTTCCACGTCGATGATCTTCTCGTCCTTGGCCCAGACGGTGATGGATTCTGGAGTGACGCGCACTTTGATCTGGTGCCATTTTTTGTTCTCCCATTTCCGAAAGTGGCCGGTGGAGTTTTCGGAGGCGTCCAGCCCGTCGATGCAACTGATTCCCGTCACGCTTCCGCCCCAGCCGCCGCAGACCAGTGTGGCGCAGGTTTTGAGATTGCCGACCGGGAAGGTCAGCCCGCAGAAAAAATCATCGCCTTCGAGTCGCTGGGCTTCGAGAGTTATCTCATAATTCGTCACCGGAATTTTATCCGTTTTTTTGTAAATAGCTCCAGTCAGGCCTTCACCTGTTCCGATCATGATCTGTCCGTCTCTGGCCTCCACTTGCCCACTTCCTCCGGCTTCCACGATCTGCCAGTCGTCCAGTGACTTCCCGTCAAAGAGAATGATTTCATTTGGTTTGTCAGCCCCTGTCAGAACTGCGCAGAAGATCAATGCGGAAAGAATAAGCGACGTTTTCATGGAGCTACGATAATCGCAAGTGCCGCAGATCGGCAATGAAGAAATCGTTGGAGAATCGTCAGTCTCATGATATGAACTGCCTCCATGAAACGACTCCAGAAAGCCCTCCTCAAATCCATCACCATCGCAACCCTGCCCCTCATGATGTTGGGCCTGAGCAGTTGTAATATGGCCGGGAGTCACAGCGGACAGTATTCGACCACCTACGATCCACCGGCCTATCGTCCACAAAATCCCCGCAACGTTCGGGTTAAAGTCAGCACCTCCAAGCAGCGCATCTATGTTGTGGAAGGTAAACGCGTCTTGATGGCCACCCCATGCAGCGTGGGCACGCCCCAAGCGCCAACGCCTCCCGGCAATCACACGATTTATGCCAAGACTTTCAATCGCCGCTCGCATTCATACGGCGAGTATCCCTTGCCGAACTGGTGCGAGTTTGCTCCCGCTTATGGGTTCCATTGGGGTTTTGTCAAACCCTACCCTTGCACTCACGGATGCATTCGTATGCCCAAGATGGCGGCAGCCAAGTTTTTCCAGCTTGTGAGCATTGGCACACCGGTGAATGTTGCCAGCTCGCAACCGGAAGACTCCACCATTGGTGCCAGTCTGCCAGTGCTCGACGACACTACTCTGCCCAATCCTCCGAATTCCTACATGATGAGCAATCAGGTTTTCGAGGACGCCAAATACAAGGGCAAGATGTTCGTCGATTAAGTCCTTACTATCTTTCATTCAATGTCTGCAACCGAAACTAAAGCCCGTCGTGTGAATGTGCGCACGCCGGAAGTCATGGAGCGGGTGCAGGCGGAGGTGGAGACCCACTACCGCAGCGTGTTGGTGGAGAATCTTCGCCGCGCAGGTGGCGTTCTTACAGTCGGCAACACCACGATTCGTCTGGCGAAGGACTTTGGCTTTTGCTACGGAGTTGAGCGTGCAATCGATCTCGCCTATGCCGCGCGCAAAGTGTTCGCAGATCGCAAAGTGTATCTGTTGGGTGAAATCATTCACAATCCCGAGGTCAATCGCCAGCTCACAGAAATGGGCATCATTCGCATCCCCATCAGCCAGCATGATGAAATAGCCGCGCAAGTGGAACCGGAAGACGTGGTCATCGTGCCTGCTTTCGGCGCGGAGACCCGCATCATGAATCTCATCAGCCAGCGCGGCTGTCTTATCGTGGACACCACTTGTGGCGATGTCATGAGCGTTTGGAAGCGGGTGCGCGGCTATGCGAAGCAAGGATTCACTTCGATCATTCATGGCAAGGCATCGCATGAAGAAACTCGCGCCACATCCAGTCGCGCGATGGGCGAAGACGGCAAGGGTCACTTCCTTGTGGTGCTTACGCTCGGCGATGTTGATTATGTTTGCGATTACATCCGGCTTGGTGGAAACCGCGAAGAATTTCTTAAGCGCTTTGCTGGCTCGATGTCAGACGGTTTTGATCCCAACCTTCATTTGACGCGGGTTGGCGTGGCCAATCAGACCACTATGCTCAAATCCGAAACCGAGGAGTTGCAGCGCCGGGTGCAAAAAGCCATCTGTGAACGCGACGGTTCGGAAGTGGCGCTAAAAAACTTTCAGGTATTCGATACCATCTGCGGTGCCACTCAGGAGCGGCAGGACTCGCTCTTCGACATGCTGCGCAAGCCGATGGATGTGCTCATTGTCGTCGGCGGATACAACAGTTCCAACACCACTCACCTTGTCGAAATCGGCGAGAAGGAACTGCCGACCTTTTTCATTCGCACCGCAGAATGTCTCAAAAGTTTCTCCGAGATCGTTCACTTCGACCTACATTCCAAGTCCGAGAAAAGCAGTTACTCCAACAAGCTTTCCGGCGACGCCGCGGTTGTGGTGGGCGTAACTGCGGGCGCATCCTGTCCGAACAATCTCATCGAAGAGACCATCGTGCGAGTTTTTGAACTGCGCGGCGTTTCCCGCCATGAAGTGCTGAAGGCAGCGCAAGTGGCCGCCGCCTAGCGCTCAGCGCATAACGCAAAATCCCCTTGCGACATTCTCCGCTGCGTGTATGCACTGCTCTGTCGTTTCCGACTCGATTGCGTGATTAGCTCAGTGGTAGAGCATTACCTTGACATGGTAGGGGTCGCAGGTTCGAACCCTGCATCGCGCACCATCGAATTAGACTGAATATCCAGTTCTAATAAAAATGGTCAGCCTTGTGCGCCCTTCCCATGATCGGCATTAATGGCTTAATTCGCATCGGCAGAATTTGAACCTCGCCAATTTGAACCTTCCGGTTAAATGTATGGCCATGCCTCAAGCCGAACCTCCGAAACACCCGCTCGCAGAAGTCTTTGGCTTTCCACCTGCGGCGAGCAGCGCGGCGGCAAGGCGTCATCGCAGCAGGCGCCTGTGTCCGTTCAACAACAAGGTTCCAAATTGCACCAAAGACAAAGCGCAAGACCCGTTGGGAGTGTGCAGCGTGATTCATGGGCAAGACATCGCCATCACTTGCCCTGTCAGATTCCGGCAGGACTGGTTGATTGCCGACCATGCAGCGGATTTCTTTTTTCCGGCGGGAACCAACTGGACTACCCTCACCGAGGTTCGATTGAAAAACGCGGATGGAGGATCAGCGGGCAATATTGATGTGGTGCTCTGCGCTTATGACGAGAAGGGCCAGGTTTACGACTTCGGAGCGCTGGAAGTGCAGGCCGTCTATATCTCAGGTAACGTGCGCAATCCGTTTGCTCATTTCATGGCCGCACCAAACACGCGTGCAGACATGGATTGGACGGAAGAGCCAAATTATCCACGGCCAGACTATCTTTCGTCATCGCGCAAACGTCTCGCCCCACAGTTGTTGTTTAAGGGAGGCATTCTTCACGCATGGAAAAAGAAATCTGCCGTTGCCATTGATCGGACGTTTTTCAACACGCTCCCGGAAATTCCACCAGTGCCGCGTGAGGAATCTGACTTCGCGCTATTGATTTATGATTTGTTGCCGCCGAGCACGCCAGGCGGCCAATATCAGCTTTCTCTGGGTCTGACAGTTTATACAAGCTTCATTCAAGCATTGAGTGTCATCACAACGCCCCGCGTGGGCCGTGTGGAAGATTTTATCCGCGATCTTCAGGCCAAGGTGGACGAGAAGCTTGAAACCGCGCCAATCAACCGGACTATCGAAAGTCCATTCGACCGCTAAGCCATGCAAACGCTTCTCTTTCCTTCTGAGAAACGGGCTTTGCAAGACAGGCCCGTGAACGTAGCCAGTGTGCCGCAGCGCAGCCCTTTTCGTTACCCAGGTGGCAAGACATGGCTGGTTCCCATTTTCAGGAAATGGATGAAGAGCATGAATGCAAAGCCGCAATGCTTAGTCGAGCCATTTGCGGGCGGTGGCATCATTGGACTCACGGCAGCTTTTGAGTCTTTGGCGGAGGAGGTCTTGCTGGTTGAGCTTGATGAACGTGTTGCCGCAGTCTGGCGCACGATGCTGGGCGGCAATGCAGAATGGCTGGCCAATGCGATCATGTCGTTTGAACTGACGCCCGATTCAGCACAGGAGGTGCTCAACAGAAAGCCGCAGAGCGTGAAGGAGCTTGCCTTTCAAACCATCGTGCGGAACCGGACGGCCCACGGCGGCATCCTTGCCGATGGCGCTGGCGTCATCAAGGTGGGGGAGAACGGCAAAGGTATTCTCTCGCGCTGGTATCCCAAGACTTTGAGCACTCGCATCAATGCCATCAGTCACGTTGCCCACCGAATTAATTTTATTCAGGGAGATGCCTTTGCAGTGTTGGCGGCGAAAAAGCACGATGCGGATGCCGTCTTTTTTATTGACCCTCCTTACACTGCGGGTGGTAAAAGCGCGGGATCAAGGCTCTACACGCACAGCGGAATTGACCACGAAAAGCTTTTCGCGGCGTGTTCAGGGTTGAAGGGCGATTTTTTGATGACCTACGACAATGCTTCTGAAGTCTGCGCCTTGGCGCGAAAATATGATTTCAAAGTGAAGCCAGTCGCCATGAAAAACACCCATCATGCCGAGATGAATGAATTGCTGATTGGACGAGATTTGAACTGGTTGGAGTAGTATTTTTTCACATGCTTTCATTATACAAAGCTTTTCTCTTACGCTTGCTATGTGGGCTTCTTTGGGGACGCATTCCCTTTTCCAATGGTGCCAACGAGAGCACTTCTCTTAGCTATGACACGCCAAAGGAGTAGGCGGCGTGTCTCTCCTGCCTGTGTGACCCATTGCCGTATCATTGCTGGCCAAAGTCCAAGCTTATTACTGGGGTTTCTGGCGAGCTCCTCCGCAAAGGCAATCGCGTAACCATTCAACTGGGCACGTCTTGTCGTAACTTCTGAAACGTTAAGCTGTGCCCAATCAATAGCGGCAAAAAAGATGGCGGGCAATGTTCTTAATTCATACATGAGAAATGCTACAAACTTTCCAACGAGAACCCCGCCTGAATCCTTGTGAATAATAGTTCGCCAGACACAGGTGGCCCATGATTCTTGGTGGGTCTTCAACTCAGCAGTTGGAAGCGTCCATAGATAGGCGGTGAATGTAGCGAGCATTTTAAGTCGCGAAGTCTGCTCTTGCTCGTCGCAATTAAGATTCTCGATAAGGGAAAGCGCCAATTCGGTGGGCGGCCCAATAGTGCATTCAAACATCCGTATCATTGTTTTGTTATCATGTGAAACAAAGTGGTAGTTCCAATCTAATAGTTTCAGCAGTGCATCTTGATACTGGTTTTCATTGATAAGGCCGTTATTATTGACTGCCCGCAAAAATGACTGAGTGCAAAATGTGCGCACTCCTGCGATGCTATTTGCACAACCTTTTACCACAAGATCATCGGAAAGGAGAGCTGTTTTGCGTTCTTGAGCAACAAAAATAGGGAAAATTGATTCCTTCCCACAGCTATTGGCAAATCCTCTTAAATTACTATCAATGGGAAAATCTAGCTGTAATCCCGTAAGTTTTACCGTAGTTTTTTTTAGAAAAGCCCTAATTTCTTCTAATACAATCAATTTCCGGGATTCCTCCTGAGGGTTAGCTTCAGTAAGCAAAAGTTTACCCTCCAATGCCCCTATTCGGCCTCTATTTGGCAAATCGCGCAAAAGTCTTAGTTGTTCAACTACAACATGTAGAACACTAATGTGAACATATATTGTAGAATATTTAAGCAAGAGCACTTCAAGAAGGCCTAAAGCTTGAATCGTAATAAGAGCAATATAATCGATACTTATCGCTTGCACTTCTTGAGCAAGTGCCAGTTCTTCTTTCTGCTCTTGAGATGTGCCCACGGACATGCGTATTCCTCGATTCTTATCCTCCGTGCAAGCTGCCCATATCTCATGAAGTGGTGATCCTATCTGTTTAGCCAGGAATCCAAGTGGCAGAGGTCTCTCGGATGTGATTTTCAAAATTTCACGATCGGACGTTTCCTTTTCCTCGAGTGCCTTGTGAAGTTCGCTGGGGTCGAATTTCCCTTCACGCTCAACCTCTATTGCCTTGAGCATTCCAGAAGGATGATTTGCAAGGATTGCAATATTTTCATAGTGATCATTTAGACACTCCTGAGAAGGGGTCTCGTTTGCTGGCAACGCTAGCATCGTCCCGAAGAAAGCTGCTCGCACTTGAGCATTCTCTGGAGCCAATTTCACGGCTCGTCGAACATGCTCGACTGCGTCTATATGACGCCCACGTAAACTGCAGACTTGACCCAGAAGCAACGAAGCTTCGGAATCCTGTGGTTGTTCGACTACAACGCTTGAAAGGAGGGTGAATGCTTGTTCTACCTCGTCTAGCATCATAAATGCCTGGCCTAACATTTTCCGATGCATTAAATCATGATCACTACCCCGAAGGCCCAGAACTTCGAGTAACTCTCGCGCCAAAACAAAATCTTCGGACAAAAATGCTAGTCGTGCGCCAAGTCCATAAATGATACCATCGAACCCTGTTTCTGATTTCAACCAAGTAGACACCAGTTGCTGGCAAAGCACATAGTTTTTACTATTAAAGAGGCAAATCATAAATTCCTTGTGTAGTGGGCTTGCAAAGGAGGCGGCTCCAATTTTTTCAAATCTTTGTGATGCTTCAGCCCAACGGTTTTTACTGTAAAGAAACTGGCCGTAATTAATCGAGACTTGCACAGATTGCGGGGCGATTTGCTCCGCGATCTTATATTCATCTTCTGCCTCTTGAATTCGCCCCAGTTGACGGAGCACGTCAGCACGTAGGAGACGGAGAGCAGCGTTTCGGGGTTGATCACGAAGGAAATTCTCCAGTAATGTAAGAGCCTGTTCCGCTTGATGTGCAACACCATATGCACGTGTAGCGAGTTCTACCCATTCGATACCAGGAAATTCGCCATTTTGTTTTTCCCATCGTCTTCCCCATTCTCGTAAAGCTGGCTCGGATTCCCCCAAACGGACGAGCGCTTGTAATCGTCGCAATTCAGCATCGTCACTGTGACCGATCAACACCATTGCATTTGCAATCTCCAGCGCCTTGTCCGGCAATTGGTTCCTGAGATTGAGGAAGAACAAGTTTTGCAGAACAACTTCGGAGCGGACCCCTCTGGCCCACAGTTCTCGACCGATTTCGAGCGCTCTTTCGTCATCGTTTAGTGCAGCATGGAACGCGAGCGCATTTGCGAGGACTTCGCTAAGAACGTCCTCTCTCTCACGTTTGCGGAGAATCTCGGCTGCCCGATTTGCTGCTCGCACTGCCTCCCCCAATTTCTCAATGTCACTTTGCTGAGGCGAGAGCGATTTTGCATCATCCGACTGCCGATCTTCAATAACTGGAAATCCCAAAGTATAGGCCAACGCCATCCAGGGATATTCGATACTTGGCTCGAGTTCGCAGGCTTTTCGTGCAGACGCCTCAGCTTTGTCGCGTTCCCCTGCACGAAGCGATGCATGTGCAAGACAGCAATAGTAATCAACGCTCTCTCGCGGATTATTGTTGAGGAATTCCATCAGTTCAGGGATGTTGTTCAGGCTGAGAAGCAAGTTAGCTTCGTTAATCAGATGCTTATCTTCGAGAGGTTCTAGCACTCGTAAGGCACGCACCAACTTCAGCGCACCCTCGAAATCTCCTCGAAGTGATAGAAGAACTGCCTCATGACGTTTGAGCCGCACATCGTCTGGTCCAAGCTTCTTAGCCTCTTCGAGAGCCTTTTCAGCATCGTCGAAACGGTTCAACTCGCTCATGGCCGAACTATGATTTAGAAAGCTACGAAAGAGGAGATCACGATCCACGCCTTTTCCTAGAGCTTGAAGATCGGCGATCAATTCTGCAAATTCTTCTTCCGCTTGCCTCACTGATCCTCGAATCAAGCGTTCTCGGCAACTTATGAAGCGTTTTTCAAACCTCGATTGTAGTGCTTGGGGTGTCCCACCTGATGCTTCAACATTAAGCGCGAAAAGCGAGATTTTTGAGTCTACTTTTTGAAGCTTATTCTCTATTCGTGCAAGCCCCGGTTCAACGATCTCTGTTGTCAGATTCTGAATATTGAGATCAACAGTGTCTACTTTTGATTCAATACGATGCTGTCCCCGTAGTAGTAAGGCGCGGCTTAGTTCCGAAACTTCCCCAATAGAAAGATAGATTGCCTCGAGCCAGAAAATGCACATCGCTTTGAGTTCAGCGGCGTCAACATCCCCTAATCCGCCTCTGACAGACAATTTCTCGGCTAGACTGTCAGGTGTAAGTTTACCATCGGCCAATGCGACGCCAATTTCAGAACAAAGAATTTCGTCTGAAACTAGTTGGCGGAGTCCCTCTAAAAGTTTTTTGGACGCTCGGAGTGACTGGAGCGAGACAAGCAATCGCTGCTCGAGTTTGGTTTGAAGTGACTTGCTTGATTCGAGTGCTTTCAGCGCTAGTTCAAGTTCCTGTGCATTGGTTGCATCGGACTGCTGCTTCCATTGCTTGATTGCAGCCGTAATTAGTTTTTGGCTGAGACCGATGAGGTATTTTGTTATAGCAACTTCGTTGAACACAGATTGATTTTCAATGAGTCATGGACCTTCTCAAGCGGCAATTTCTATATTTTTGTTTTTCTAGAGTAAAATTCGTCCCGCAAGCCCCGCCCACTGTGGAGCCGCCCAGCTTGCAGGACATCCGCTCGCCCCGTTCCTAAGTCACCAGCGACCGCATATCCAGCAATCCGATCCACTCCAAGACACCGCCACCCCCATTCAGCAGCACCAAAGACCCCAGCACTGCGCTCCCGTTCCGTCCTCTCCATGCAAGTGTCTCCCGTGCTGTGGCTTTAGGTTTTGTGCTTGCGCACACCGTCCCGGAGTCGGGGCATAGTTAGTCTTCAAGCGACCTTGCGGAGGGCGGGAGCGCGGGCTTCGCGCGCGCCTCCCGCCCCTCCGCAGGAACCACTTTGACTTTCACACGCCTGCGACTGCAGGTCCGTGTGTCAACGCCCTCTCTGCCTAATTGCCTCGCGCTGAATTACCTTTTCAGCCGAGTGCGACAACATGAGGGTGCAGTGTCCGCCGCCAAACTTTGAGGACTCATAAATGTCCCCTCCGAGTTCGGATTTTTCCCCGAAGCATTTTGTGATGTAACCAACACCGTTGAGACGTTGGTCGAACAGGTGAACTCTCGCCATCCCGCCGCCTTGAAGCTCCCATTGCTCCATCTGGCAGAAGTTTGCGGCGATGTTCATTCCTTGCTGGGGCAGACCTGCGAGCAGGTAATGGAAATGAGCTCTCCCGGTGATCTCGCCTTTCTCAAAGCGAACGCACCAGAGGAGCTTTGGAAAATAGACCCGATAAATGGACGCAAACTCGCGAAGTGCCGCGAAATACATGCTGATTCGAACTCGTTCCGGCAGGCGTGATTGTTTAAAAGTCAGCGTGCCAAAGAACTGCCAGTCGATCAGCGAGAGCGTCCAGATATCGGGGGATTCCATGATGGATCAGCGTTTAGGCTGCCAGCACCTTGAGAATTGCGCCACGCGCACGGATGCGGCCTGCAAAGCCGGGTTCCATGTTCGTGATAGCCAGCTCGATGCGTTTGCCCTGGAGCTTTCCAGAATGTTTCGGCAATTCTTCTTCACTGAGCGTGTAGTCGAACGTGTTGATGAACGCGTGTTCCGGGTCGGTGTCGAGGCAGGCGAGGATTTGCTGTTTCACCGGGCCACGTTTTCCGACGTAGGAATCACTGCGTTCACTGATGACTTGGATGTTTGCTTTCATGTTTATTTATATTTCTATGTTTTGTTGTAGTGCGACGAGGGAGCAACAGGCCCACTCGCCGCAAATTGTTATGCGGGAGCATGTGAGCCAATGCCGACTTGCCCCCAAACCGGTTGCTCTGGCTTAGCGCCAGCGTCCGAGTTGTCTTGACTCGGACTGCCGCAACCTTCGCTATCGCGATTTGTGGACAAGTCTCCGCCGTGGGTGCGGATGATGGCGAGAACCGCCGCGCGGAGGGGCGGGGGAAGTTGCGGCCAGACTGCTATAATTTCGCAAAATTCAGAGAGATCCCGCGCGGCGCGTGTGTCTATTCGTGTGTCACCCCTGCTGGAACCCTTGATTTTACAGGGTTTGCCATCAGGTTCGAACCCTGCATCGCGCACCATTTTTCAGTTCACACTTCTGGCAGTCATCAACGGGTGCTC
>JAYVQB010000449.1:0-4499 GCA_043757085.1 Verrucomicrobiota bacterium | reverse complement strand
GTGCGCCTTATTCCTTTGTTACCGCCTCACTCCCGGATGGGGCTGAATCCTCAACGGTCATCACCCAATGGCTCGCGGACGATTTGCAGCTCGCCGTTGGCGACAAATTCGATATTCGCTATTTCACAGTCGGTCTTGGGCGTGAACTCAAGGAGCAAAGCGCCACCTTCACCGTGAACGCCATTTTGCCGATGACTGATCCGCGCGTGAACCCGTCCTGGACACCGGATTTTCCCGGCGTGAGCGATGCCAAAAACTGCCGCGACTGGCAGCCGGGCATTCCGATGAAACTCGACGCCATCCGCCCGAAAGATGAGGACTACTGGAAGCAATACAAGACCACGCCCAAAGCCTTTATCAGCCTGTCCGCTGGGCAGAATCTTTGGAGCAATCGCTTCGGAAAACTGACGGCCATTCGATTTCCAGACACAGGGCAGGACCCAAATATATTGAGTGAACAACTTGTGAATAACCTGCGACTTGCTGACATTGGTCTCACGGTCCGTGACTTGAAGGGGGAGGCAAATTCAGCGGCACAGGGCAGCGTGGATTTTGGGGGGCTATTTGTTGGATTAAGCGTGTTTATAATATTTTCTTCATTGGTATTCAGTATTTTATTGTTTATTTTTACTATTGAAAAAAGAGCAACCCAAATCGGCGTTTTGCTGGCGATCGGCTGGCAGGAAAAACAGGTGCATTGCTCGATAATGGCTGAAGCCGGCCTGGTAGCCCTTCTGGGGACAACTCTCGGACTGCTCGGTGGCGCAGCCTACACAAAGCTCGCACTTTTTGGACTCAACAGCGTCTGGAGCGACGCCGCTGCGGGCTTGAAATTGAGCTTTCATTCCAGTCCGGCGACTCTGGCCATCTCGTTTGTTTGCAGTCTCCTCGCCACCTTGGGAACCCTTTGGTGGGGCAGTCGCAGGCTCTTCAAAACACGGCCCAAAGACCTGCTGGCTGGCGAAGTGTGGTCTTCTACAGCATTCTTGCCCAAGTCCATGCCGAGCCGTCGCGTCTGGCTCCGTTTCCTCCCGCTTCTGCTGTCCGTTTTCGCGATCATTCTCTCCATATTAGGGTCGCACGCCACGAATCCAGAGGAAATCGCAGGCATGTTCTTCGGCGCGGGCTTCATGCTGCTGATTGCAGGTCTGTTTCTCATCTCCAGAATGATCAAATCGGCTTCACTGCGTGAAAGCACAGCCGCCAGCCTCACTCAAATTGGGGTGCGCAACATCACCCGCCGCCCCGGGCGCAGTCTCGCCGTCATCGGCATGATGGCCGGCGGGATTTTCCTAGTCATTGCCGTGAATGCCTTCCGTCTCGGCCCTGAAGTTGATCCGGTGAAGCGCGACTCTGGCACCGGAGGCTTTGCGTTGATCGGCGAGAGCACCTTGCCGATTTATGAAGACATCAACAGCGAAGCGGGGCGAGATGCCTTTGCCTTGGACGAGAAAATGATGCGCGATGTCAAGGTGGTGCCGCTGCGTGTGCGCGATGGTGATGACGCGAGCTGTCGCAATCTGAACAAAGCGCAACGTCCAGTGCTTTGCGCCGTGAATGTTAAATCACTCGCGGATCGCAAAGCGTTTTCATTCGCGCAGGGGTCTTGGGCATCCTTGCAGGGGAGTGCGACAACAGAAATACCTGCCATCGCCGATCAAGCCACCGCCATGTGGGGATTGGGCAAAGGAATGGGTGACACTCTCGACTACACCGACGCCCAAGGGCGTGAATTCAAAGTCAAACTCGTCGGTTTACTCGCGGGCAGCGTCTTGCAAGGGAAGATCATCATCAGCGAGGAGGCATTCCTCAAAAAATTCCCTGACGCATCGGGCTACAAATTTTTCCTCATTGATTCGCAAACAGACAAGTTGGCAATTGTTTCCGCCCATCTCACCCGGCAACTCGAAACCCGTGGTCTGGCCTTGGAACCCGCAGCCTCGCGACTCGCCTCCTTCAACGCTGTGCAGAACACCTACATCGGCATCTTTACTTTGCTCGGCGGACTCGGCGTGCTGCTGGGCACCGCCGGTCTTGGTGTGCTGACCATGCGCAATGTTCTAGAGAGGCGTGGTGAATTCGGCCTCATGCAGGCGCTTGGTTTCCGACGGCGCGCCATGCAAAACATGGTGCTCAGCGAACACGCCGTGTTGCTTGTCGGTGGCTTGCTGCTCGGACTTCTCAGTTCCGCCATCGCTGTCTGGCCGAATGTAAAGCAGAGTGGCGGCGCATTGCCGGTGGCATTCTTGCTCTGGCTCAATCTGGGCATCCTCGTCTTCGGGATCGCAATCTGCTGGATCGCTGCTGCGTGGGCTGTGAGTGGCAAACTTCTCGATGCGGTGAGGCGCGAATAATTTGCCATCATTTGCGCCTGATGGGATCGATCAACACAAATTGAGGTGCGCTATTGCTGGCCGAAAACGGGATTGGAGAAAACGCACAAATGCTTGCTGCTGGATGCGAATCGGATGAACTGGCTCTATGTTTTCACCGGCAGCAGCTTCAAACCATGCTGCGTGAATCGCTCGAAGTCGCTGATATTCCGAGTAGCCACCGAAACGCCTTGAGCCATTGCGGCGGCGGCGATCATGCAGTCCGGGTGTGAGCCGCGACGCCGGCCTGTGTAATGAAAAAGTCGCGAGGCCATTTCTGCCTGCTGGCAGGTGAAGTCCACCACGCGCTGCTCCAGCACGGCGAAGACCGCGTCCTTTTGCTCTTTGCTGTGTGGGCCGTTGCAGAATTCCGACCACGCGATTGCTGAGGCCGCGAGTTTCTCGCCGTTGCGAAGCCACCGCTTGATAAGAGCAATGTGCGGCGATCTGGCGGTGACGAGATCAATCAGCAGATTCGTATCCAGATGTATCATGGCTGTTCCCACCAGTGGCGTTTGGCCTCGCGTTCGGCGCGGACTTCTTTGCGAAATGCCTCAGCCTCTTTCACGCTGAGTCCGCCGCCGGACTGAAGCCAGTCCAGAGCGGTGAGAGGTTTAGGCATGGCACTCTCACGCTCCGCATCTTCCTTGGCCTGCCTCACGGCACGACGCATAACTTCAGCCTTGGAAACACTCCAAAGCTTGGCCAGCTCAGCCAAAGCCTTGAGGGTGTTACCGTCCAAGGCCATACTGGTGCGTTTAAGATTAATGGCGTAACTCATGTGGTAATAATATACCTCGATACGATTTTGTCAAATGCGCTTGCACATTTCACCGGTGCGGCTTTCCTCCAAAAATGAATGTGAACTCATAGCTATGATTGAGTATTTGGACTGCGGCAGCCTGCTGCCGCTTTGGCATAGCCAGCCTGCTGGCCGGGAAACCGGCAGCGGGCTGCCGGAACGAGAGCGGCAGCGGCCTGCCGCAGTCCAAGGGATCAAACACGGCATTAAATTGGTGAATAGCTTCGACGAATTGGTCTCGACTCCATTTGGCGAAGGTGTAAACGCTCTTTGTTGGAAGCGTGTGCTGCCGGGAAGTTTCAGTGAAGTGGTGGAAAGACTGAATTTGGAAAAGGGGATCACAACCGTTGATGAGGAACGACTCAAGGCTCTCGACCTGAGTGATGCTGGCAAGGTGGCGCGTGACATACTTTTGCAAGATCAAGAAATTCTCCGCGCTCGCGATCTCGCGCCGGTGCTTGATGGCATTAACGGCTATCTCCCCGACGCAGAATCCGGGCCGATGCGCACGGATGTGCAATCGTGGCATGTGGACAGCGCCACGGTGGGGGCGGATACCTATCTCTGCACTTATCATGGCGCTTCGTCCGAGGGATTGCGCAATGAAGATGCGGTGCGGCGGGCAGACATTCCGGAGACCCGCGCCGAACTGCTGAAACTTTATGGCGGTGATGATGACGAGGGATTTCTCGAATACCTCAACGACAACTTCTTCGATCTCCATTATGCGGCGCTACCGCATGCGCAGCCATTTTCGTTCGGCGTGGGAAATCTTTGGCGCGTTGCCATCCAATATCCCAGCTGCCCGGCACCTCCTTGCATCCATCGCGCTCCCGCGACTCTACCTGGTGAGTCACCGAGATTATTACTGATCAGTTAAGATGGAAATTACAAGCAAGAGGCCATCTAAAAAAGATGGAGCGCGTGTATGGCGAAGCCTACTCGCCTAAAATCAGATCTTCGGCGCGGCCACGCCCAGGCATACAATTGGCGAGTAGGCTTCGCCATTCACGCGCTCCTTCTAATAACTTATAACCCCTATCTCATAACTCAGCGAGAATCCCATTCAAGGTCGCACTAGGGCGCAAGGTTGCATTGGCCTTGGCTTCGTCGGGCTTGTAGTAACCGCCGAGGTCAACGGGTTTGCCTTGAACGGCAATCAGTTCGGCGACGATCTTGGCTTCGTTGGCGGTCAGCTCGGCGGCAATGGGGGTGAATGTGGCCTTCAATTCGGCATCGTTGTTTTGTGCGGCGAGCGCCTGCGCCCAATAAAGTGCGAGATAAAAATGGCTGCCGCGATTGTCGATGGTGCCGAGCTTGCGGCC
>JAYVQB010000448.1:0-4501 GCA_043757085.1 Verrucomicrobiota bacterium | reverse complement strand
TTGTGCATGAGTTGCTTGGCGAGGAGACGATTGCCCAGCAAATTGCGCTGATATTCGATGCCTCAGTTTTGGACGGAGCGGGAGCCATCAACCGGGATACGCTCAGGCAAAAGGCTTTCGCTAATGACAAAGGCCGGCGGAGACTGGAGACCCTGATTCACCCGCTGGTTTACGAGCGTCTGGAGAAAGGACGAAATGCGGCCTCGGCGACCGGGGCGCAACTTTTCATTGCAGAGATCCCATTGTTCTACGAGACTGGATCGACGTTTCAGGCTGACTTGGTAATCCTAGTCGCGGCGAGCGAGATGTTCCAGAAGCGACGGCTCATGGAATTTCGGGGATTGGATGCTGAGGCCGTTCAACACATCCTGTCCGCCCAGCTCCCTCTGGAACGGAAGCTCGCACTGGCGCAAACTGTGGTCTGGAACGAAGGCGGTCCCGAACTCCTCCAGACTCAAGCGCAACTTCTCTTACAACAACTTTATTGACCCATGACCGAAGACCCCACAACGAACACTGAAATTCCTACCCAGGAAATTCCTTCCATTGCAAACACTGCCGCAGTCGTGCCAGTTCGCGAGGAAGCCCCAGTCCAGCCTACAGGCCCACCAAGACCGCAGCCACCCTTTCCCGAGGAAGTCTCGGTCAATGAATTGCAGACACGTCCCATTGGGGTTTTGCAGAAACTCGCACTTGAGCTTGGCTGGCGGGTCAATGGCAGTCGGGGCAAGCATCAGCTCATCCATGAACTGATTGTCTGGATGGGGCAGCATGGCACGCGCGTCGTCGTCGAGGGCTTCCTCGAAATCCTGCCGGAAAATTACGGACTGATCCGCTATCCCAAATACAGCTTCACTCCGCTGCCTGAGGATATTTTTGTTCCGCCCTTTGTGATAAAAAAACTCATGTTGCGCGGCGGACAACAACTAAAGTGTCTGGTGAAAGTGCTGCGGGAAAAAGAGAAATATCTAGCGATGGAGACCATTCTCGAAATCGAAGGCCGCCCGGCTGAAGAGTGGCAGATGCCCGTGGATTTCGAGAGGCTCACCGCCACCTTTCCATCCGAGCGTATCATCTTGGAGACATCGAAAAAGGCATCAGTCGGTTCCCGGGTGGTGGACTTGGTGGCCCCACTCGGCAAAGGACAGCGTGCGCTCATTGTGGCTTCTCCTCGCTCGGGCAAAACGATGATTCTCAAGGACATCGCCCGCTCCATCACCGTGAATCATCCGGAGATTGTTCTCATCATCCTTCTGCTCGATGAACGCCCGGAGGAAGTCACCGACTTCGAGGAAACCGTGAACACGGAGATCTATGCCTCGACCTTCGATGAGCCGCCGAAGCGTCACCAGCAGGTCGCGGACATCGTATTGGAGCGCGCGAAGCGCCTAGTAGAAATGGGCAAGGATGTCGTCGTCCTGCTCGACAGCATCACGCGCATGGCGCGCGGTCACAATGCGATGCAGGGCGGCAAGGGGCCGATCATGTCCGGCGGACTCGGCACCAAGGCGCTGATGAAGCCCAAGAAATTCTTCGGAGCGGCCCGCAAAGTTCAGGAAGGTGGCAGCCTCACCATCGTCGCCACCGCACTTGTCGAGACGGAGAGCCGCATGGACGACATCATTTTTGAGGAGTTCAAAGGCACCGGTAACATGGAGATCAATCTCGACCGAGAGATCGCGGAACGCCGCATCTTCCCGGCCATTCATCTGCTCAAATCCGGCACGCGCCGCGATGATCTCCTCTACCATCCCGATGAGTTCAAGCGCGTCGCCATAGTCCGCAAGCAACTCGCCAGCGTCCCTGCGGGCGAGGCTTTGGAATTGCTCATCCGCAATATCGAGCGCACCAGCAGCAATGCTGAGATACTTCTCACCGGTCTTAAATGAAGCTGGAAGACAATTCAGCGGTTCAATCCGGTCATGAATGGATCGCCACCCGCGAGGAATTGGGGCGGCTGGTTCTTGAGATCGAGGAAAAAATCTCCCGTGGAGAGGTGACCGCGTGTTATCTCGACACCGAGGCGGACAGCTTGCATCATTTTCAGGAGAAGCTCTGCCTCATCCAGCTCGCGGTCGGCGGAACCTTTGCCTTGATCGATTCCATTGCGATTACGGAGATGACGCCCTTGCTGGACGCGCTCGATAAGTTGGAAGTCTGGATTCACGGCGCGGATTACGATCTGACCTTGTTCAAGCGCACCTACGCATGGACGCCCCGCCGGGTGCGCGACACCCAGATAGCCGCCCGGCTCGTGGGACATCGGCACTTCGGGCTGGCCTCGCTGATCGAGAAACAATTTGGAGTCGTCCTGTCCAAGGCTTCGCAAAAGGCCGACTGGAGTCAGCGCCCTCTACCGGAGAAGATGCTCACCTATGCGGTTGATGATGTGCGCTGGCTGGCCCCGCTGGTGGATCAGCTACGCAAAGAACTCGAAGAAAAAAAACGCTGGGACTGGTTTGTGCAAAGCTGTGAAGCCCTGTGCGCTGGCGTGCAGTCGAGACAGGAACGGGATCGTGAGGAAGCCTGGCGTGTCAGCGGATCCGGCTCGCTCAAACCCAAAGGTCTGGCCTTTCTTCGCGCACTCTGGTTTTGGCGTGATGGCATGGCGCAGGAACGTGATGTGCCGCCGTTCCGGGTCATGAACAACCAGCAGATGCTGGCCATGGCCATGGATTTTGAAGTCAATGACAGTGTCAGTATCTCCCCGCGCTGGAGGGGGCGCTGGCGCGATACCTTGCTGGCGGCTATCGATGAACTTCGCAAGAGCGATCCCGAAGCTTGGCCGCAATGCCCTCGCAAACATGGTAAGCGCAGCACCGAGGAGGAACGATCCGCCATCGACCGCCTGTGCCGCTCACGCGATCAAATTGCGGAAAAGCTCAATATCGAACCATCGCTTCTGGGACCGCGAGCCGTCATGGAAGGGATTGTTCTTCATCGTGAGGCCGGCATGGAATCGGTGCTCATGCCCTGGCAGCGCGAGGCACTGGATGAGGTGTTGAAGAGCCTCCCGGCGGTTGAACTTCCCATGATATAATTTTCTCCGGCCTCGCTGGAGTCCATGAGGCCGGAGCAGTGGCTTCGATTTTATTTCTTCTTCTTTGGCGCCGGGGAAGCCTGTTTGTTCATCTTGAGTTGTCCCAGCTTCATATTCATGGATGCCCGGTCAACCACGTCATCGAGAATGCCGTTGTGATCGAGATCAAAGCCTTTGAGCGGCCCCTTGGGATTGGCTTTGTAATCCTTCTGAATCGCCGCCAGCTCGTCGCGGCTGATCTCAAAATCGCTGTTGGTGTCATAAGGCTTCAGAAGGTCCACTGCCGTCTGATCCACTTTGGGCGGTCCCGCTGGGGGCACAGGCTTTTTCTTTTTTTTCTCCGCACCGAAAGCGCAGAGAGGAAGGAAGGCCAGCAAAATGAGGATGGTGAGAGAACGTGTGATTTTCATTTGGATTTATGCGGTTTATTTTAGATGCCCTTCTTTTATAACGCGATTGACCACTGATTCCAATAACGAATTTCCAGCATGATTCGGACATTCGGACAGCCTTTTTCAAACAATCCCGGTTATGGCTGGCGCGTCTGCTGAGATAAGCTATTCTCAATCGAATTTTCTCATGAGCCTTGTAAAATCCAAACAACGCGTCGCCGACCATGGGGAGGTCTTCACGCCGGCGTGGATGGTGGAGGCCATGCTCGATCTGGTGAAGGGCGAAACGGAGCGTATTGACTCGCGCTTTCTCGAACCGGCCTGCGGCAATGGCAACTTCCTCGTGCCGATTCTTCGGCGCAAACTCGCCGCAGTGGAACTCAAATATGGGAAATCCGATTTCGAGCGGCGACAATACGCGCTGCTCGCACTGATGTGCATTTACGGCATTGAACTGTTGCCAGACAACATCGCCGATTGCCGCGCGAACCTGCTGGAAATCTTCGCCGAGTATTTGCAGGTCGAGCGATCCGACGATTTCTATCGCGCCGCCGTCTGTGTGCTTTCGCTCAACCTCATCCACGGCGACGCCCGCACGATGCGCACTTGGGACAATTTGCCCATCACCTTTGCCGAGTGGGCTATCTCTGGAAAGGCCGCTTTCAACGGCGCGACTTCAGCTTGAAAAGCCTCACTCTGTCTTCGACCTTCAGCGCCGAAGACTCGCTCTTTTCCCAACTCGGCAAACACGAGATATTCACGCCCACCAAGACCTACCCGCCGATGACCGTGAGTGAGTTGGTCGCCTCGACTCAGGAGGCCACACTATGAGCGGCCACACGCATCGGAAGAACACTCACGCGGAGACGCGGGGAACGCGGAGGAAAAAACTATGAAGGTTTTGTGCAGAAGGGATCAGCCCGAAAACCATTTCTATTTATGTCCATGAATCTGAAGTCCGAAAACATCTCCGCGCCCCCCGCGTCTCCGCGTGAAACTCCGCTCCTTCTGGATGAAATCACGGGGGCCGTCGTGGACGCAGCCATGAAGATTCACATGGAACTCGGGC
>JAYVQB010000447.1:0-4501 GCA_043757085.1 Verrucomicrobiota bacterium | reverse complement strand
GCAAGACGAGCAGATTGCCTTTGAAAGGGCTGATCTTCGTGGGGGCGGGCGCACCGGCAGGATAGGCGCGGGTAACAGGAATTTCTTTCACTTTGAAGCCGAGGCGCGCGGCGCGGATGGCGAGATAGTAATGCAATTCGTAACGCTGAAAAACCTCGCGGAAGGGTTGCACGCGTTCATCCAGCAGAAAGCGGCGGCTGTAAGCGCGGAAGCCGTTGGTGGTGTCGGTGTAGCGGAAACCTGCCGCAAGCGAGATGAGCGGCGAGTGCAACAGCATCACGCCCCAGTGACGCAGAAAGGGTGTGTTGATGGCCTTGCCGCCGGGGATGTAGCGCGAACCTTGAACGTGATCAAAGCCCTCATTGAGCGCGGCGACGAAGGCTGGCACGGCACTGGTGTCGTCCTTATCATTGCCATCCACCAGCACCACGCCATCGTAATTTTCTTCCATGGCAAACGCCAGCGCCATCCGCATCTGTGCGCTCAGCTTGCCGGGGCCGCGCTTGGTGAGAAGCATGCGCACATTGCAAGACTTTAACAATTCGGGAGACAGTGAGCCGTCGGTGCTGCCGCCATCGGCGAGAATGATGTCCACCATGTCGGCGAGCGGTTTCATTTTCTGAAGCTGCGTTTGGATGCGCGTTCCTTCATTGATCATGAAGACGCAGAGGGCGTAGCGCTGTCGTTTCGGAGCGAACTCGTCTTTGCTGAATTCGGGATATTGCCAGCCGGGCTGCATGAGAATTTATTTGGAGTCCTTTACCACGTTGCGTTGGTCTGCATCAAGATGCAGCACGGGACTATTTTTCTCATCGGACACGAGATAGAGCGGGCGACCGCGCGACTCCTCAAGAATGCGACCAACATATTCGCTGAGGATGGCGAGCAGCGAGAAAACGAAAAAGAACATCACGCCGTGCTGCACGGAGAGCGTGGTCCAGCCGGGTGCGACATCTTTTTTGAACAGATAAATGAGCGCGGCGTAGAGGACGTAGAGCACATTGAGAAAGCCCGCGAACCAGCCCATCCAGCTCACAAGGCGAAGCGGTTGACGGCTGTGGGTCACGATGATGTCGATGGCCTCATGTAGTTCTTCAATGAACCCTTTGCGCATGATCTTGCCGCTGCGGGAAAGAGGCGTGTAGAGAAACGCGCAGCGCCGGTATCCGACGGTCGTGGTGAGTAGCCGGAGTTGATGGTAGCTCTCGCGGAATTGCGTGAGAGCATTGACCATGCGGCGGCTTAGCACGCGGAAGTCCGTGCAGCCGGGCAGTAACTCGGTCTTGAGAAAGCGACGCATGTAAGCGTGAAATAAATTTTTCAAGACCTGACGCACGGAGCCATCGCGACCGCCGCGTTGATCCACGCCATTGACCATGCCGTCGAGTTCGCGGCATTGCGCGACCATTTGCGGAATCAAATTCGGCGGATCGGTTTCCGGCACCAGAATGACGACATAGTCGCCGATGGATGTTTCCAATCCCGCGAGCACGGCCAGTTCGCGTCCGAAATCACGTGAGAGCATAATGAGCCGGATGCAGGGAATTTTTTCCAGCACGGCCTGCACCGCGGTGAGTGTCGCGTCGTCCGAGCCGTCGGCTACGAGAATGATTTCGTGATGCGTGTAGCTTTGCGTCAGCACCGCAGAGGTCTCCTCCACGACTCTGCCAATGATCGAGGCATCCTCATGCAGCGGCAAGAGGACGGAGACGAGAAGGTCGGCGCGTTCCATGGCGTGCAATCAGACAGGATGAGCGCATTCGGTCAAGGCATCAAAAATATTGTCAATCTTTGCGCCCATGACGCCGAGCAGGTCCCGCTTCCGCTAGATCTCATTTTGCCGGGGCACGGTAACGGTAAACCACGATCGAAAATTCCTCCCATGTCCCATACAAAGTTGCTACGCGTTCGAACAGGCCTGAATTCTCCACGAAACTAAATGCATCAGGAAACGTGCCTTGAGTTGACTTGTAATTGGTGCAGGTCACATAAAATGGCCGTCCCATCTCGACAGCCGTTTTGGCAATGTCCTGGATTTCCGCGCTGCTCGTGACCGTTTGAACCATCGGGTCGTAAGCCTTGTCCGGCCAAAAACCGGCTGTCAGCACCTCGTCAAACCGAGGATCTTTGAGATTGAGAGTTTCGTGAATCAGGGAAGCGGCCTCGCGCCGTGGTTCCAAGGGCAGCTTGCGCATGATCTCGCGCTGATGGTGGGTGGCCGCTCCGAACGGAATGCAAGCCAGCCCGCAGGCCATGGTTGGAATCCATCGCGCGCTCATGGTTCGTGGAAGGCATGCTTCTGCCAGCCAAGTTACCCCGGCTGCCATCACGAGCACTAAGCCGGGCAATCCGATGACCAGATAATATTGCACCACCAGCAATCCTTTTACGACACCCACCAAGGTCAGCAAAATTGCAGGAAGCAGCAGCGCGGGCAGGAGGCATCGCGTCACCGTCCCCCGCCGCCACAGGACCGTTACACCCGCGAGTAGCACGACTCCAAAGAGCAGGATGCCTCCACTAAGAACCCATGGATGCCCGTCGAATACTTGCTCCCATGGCCGCGTATAGGGATTCGACGTGTATAATTTATGCCAAATCACACCCGTGAACATTTCTGCCAGCGCATCACGCACCCAATTCAGGTCCAAGTGCCAATCGGTGCTGCGCGCTGCCATGAAAGGTTTGACTTGCGGCAGCAGCGGCAACATGAGCGGCAGAGCCAGCATCGCACCCAACAAGTTGCCCGTCACCATGCGTGTCAGAATCGTGATCCGGTCGCGGCCCGTCTTCCAATGTGTCAACACCAGAAGGAACCCGGAAAACACCGCAGGCAAAATAATATACAATGACAACGGCTGGGAATACAGCATGAGGAACGCGGTGATTCCGCTGGCGAGCCACCACCGCCATCGGCCAGTCCTCGCGCCTTTGACGATGCAGAGGAGCAAGGCGGGTGTTAGAAATAGCAGAAAGGCATATCCCCTAGCCTCCGTGCTAAACCGCACATACCACGGGTGCAAAGCTAGCAGCACCACAGAAGCCATTCCTGCACGGGGCCAACCTAATTGAAGAGCCAGTGCCGCCAACATAGGAAGCGCCGCTAGGCCCGCAAGAAACGCAGGCAGCCGTAACGCCACCTCGTTAAAATAGGGGGCCGTCTCGCTGTGGTTTTTAGACATCGCCTCATGGCTCCAACGCGCTGCCATGCTGTAAAGCACATGATTGTTGGGCCGCCAATAACCAAACACGGTGTCCGTCCACCCGGCGGGTTCGACATGAAGCAGGTGGTTCTTTTTAAGACGTCTAACTCTGCCCACCACAAAGTCGCGCATGGTGATGACTTCATCACCCCACAAACTGACTCGCAATCGAGGCTCATTGAGTAAGCCACTTATCAACATGGTGGCAGCCACGACAGCCCACAACATGCGACGATTGGCCGGCGTGACATTTTGTGGGCTGTCGCCGCGCGCGGCGGAGAGTTCACGCCGGCCCCGCCACCATGCCAGTCCTAAAAGAATGCAGAGGCCCAAATCAATCAGCAAAGCCTTCGGAAGATAGACCGCTACACTGTCTGCCGGCTGAATGATTTTGTGATTCCTGAGTGATTCCTGAATGTTCGCCGCGGCTTCAGACGAAGGAGGGAGAAGTAGCCATGCCGTGAGAAACGCAAGAGCCAGCGCAACGATGAGCGCGGGGACGAACCAGACGCTTCGTGCCATCCGATTCGTCATTTCCGCAAATCCCTGCACGATCTTGATCATGCCTTTAACGCAAGAAGACGAGATGACGGCGTCCCCAATAATTCACCACAAGGGAAACGGCGATGACATTGAACAGGCCCAGCCGGGCACTGATGCCAAATAGAGCGATCATTCCCGGGCCAAACAAACTTCCGATCCCCCAGCCAATGAGAGACACAAGGGTGAAATAAACAAACTCGCGGCGTCGCGTGTGTCTTCCTCCCTCAAAAACCCACAGGGCATTGCCCACATAAGCCACGAGGTTACTAAAAAAAAATGCTTGTCCATTCGCGATGAAATGATTCCAAGCGCGTTGCGTATCAGTCAAGTCATGAAGCCGCTCGTCCGATGGCCACCATCTGGAGAAAAAATAAAACATCCCCACCCGCACCATCACCGCCAGCACGCCGAGTATTCCATATTTTGAGAGCTTCCAAAGGCGGGGCTTCCAGTGTGCTTGTAGAGTGCTTTTGCCAGGAGCGACCCGGGTCGCGCTTGGACGCCCCATTTCGGGTGCGGATGCGGTGTGCTCGGGTGCATGAATGCCTTCTTCCATCGAGTGCGAGTATATCTCACCCGTCCGAAGTGCCAAGATTATTTTCTGGCAGCGGTCACGGGAGGCACGGCGTTTCAGGATGCGCACATTCGGTCAAGGCGTCAAAAATATTGTCAATCTTCGCGCCCATGACGCAGTGCAGATTTTTCAGGCCGCAGTCGCGCTGGAAAAGAATGGGGCGGCTGTCGTCCTCCTCGCT
>JAYVQB010000446.1:0-4511 GCA_043757085.1 Verrucomicrobiota bacterium | reverse complement strand
GTGAAACAAACCATTGTTACCCTTGATCTTGAAGGCGTTCTGGTGCCGGAAATCTGGATCGCGTTTGCCGAAAAAACGGGCATCGCCGGACTGCGTCTGACCACGCGGGATGTGCCAGATTATGATGTGCTGATGAAGGGGCGGCTCAAACTTCTTGATGAACACAATCTCAAGCTGGCGGACATTCAGGAGGTAATCAGCACGCTTCATCCGCTTGATGGGGCGAAGGCGTTTCTGGATGAGTTGCGCAGCATCACTCAGGTTATCATTCTCTCGGATACTTTTGCGGAATTTGCGCAACCGCTGATGCGGCAGCTTGGCTGGCCGACCATTTTCTGTCATCAACTGGAAGTCAAAGACGGGCGCATCGTGAACTACAAACTGCGCCAGCCCAATCAAAAGCAGCACAGTGTGGCCGCACTAAAGGCGTTGCATTATCGCGTCATTGCCGCAGGGGATTCATTTAATGACACCACGATGCTCATGGAGGCGGACACCGGATTTTTCTTCCATGCGCCCGAGAATATTCGCGCGCAGTTTCCGCAGTTTCGAGGTTTTGAGCATTATGATGACTTGCTGAACGCGATCAAGGCGGAGCTGTGAAGCGCTCTTTCAAGAATCATCGGACGTTGTCTCCGCATCCAGTTCCAACGCCTTGATTTCCGGCATGGCCAGATGGCCGACGATGCCTTCCAAGCTTCCGTGAAGTCCGGCGGTGCCGTTGAGGATGCGCTGAATCAGCTTCTCGCGTTTCTTCCATAGTTTTTCCATGGCTACGCGCTCGCGAGTGAGGTCAGTCTGCATTTCAAAAAACGCTTCGGAGATTCCCTGCACTTGTTGTTGGAAAGCGGTGCTGGCTACGAACTGATAGAGCGCTTCCATTTTCTCGCCTTTGCCTGACTCCGCGCGGCGTGTGGCAGAGACGGCCAGCAGTTGATGTCGCAAGGCGGCGGCAAGCGGCAGAGCAAGAGCGTAGCCGCAGACCCAGACATTCTCGATCATCGCAAAATTCGTCGTGTTTTCCGGCAGCGCTTGACTCACCAAGATGGCGATCTCCGCGCCTTGCGCACGCTGATCTTCCTTGAGTTTGTCCAGCCAGCCCATGCTCCAGGCTTTGGTGCGTTTGCTTTCCCAAATGATGACGCCGCAGGTCTGGCCATTCGCGCCGCGAACTTTTTGCAACAAGTCGGCTCCTCGCGTGCCAGTGGGCACGGACGTGATTTCATCGAATGGAAATGTTTGCCGCAACGTTTCCTCAAGCTGCAACTCCTGCACCTCGCCCTGCATCTGCTGCGAGCCTTGCTCGGCCTTTTGCTTGAGCGTTTCGATCTGCGATTTCATGTCGCTGATGAGCTTCTCCTTTTCGGCGAAGCGCAATTGCTGTTCCGCTGCTGCTTGCTGCCGTGACGACGCTTGAATCTTACCGCGCTCTTCGGAAAGCTTGCGTTCAATCTCCAGTTCCTGCTGCTTCGCCCGTTCTTCGAGTTCGCGTTCGCGCTTGCGCAAAGCCAGCTCCTGCTTCTGGGCGTCTTCGAGTTTTTTTCTACCTTCGACAAGCTGGGCACGCAAGTCTTGCATCTCGACCGCCGCGGCGGTTTGCGCCTCTTTCAGCAAATCAACTCGCAGCTTGTCGCGTTCTTCCTTCACACGCTTCGCCACCTGTGAGTCAAGTTCGCGGCGCGAGTCTTCCAGAGCAGCGCGCTGCTTTTCCACCTCTTGCTGTTTCTGAGCGACAGCGCGCTCAAGTTCGTTTTTGCGAACGGCGAAGTCGCGCTGAAATCCTTCACGCAATGAATGCGTCACGGCATCGGACAGGGGGAACTCCGCTCCGCATTTTGGGCAAACGATGTTGTCGGGCATGGGTTGGTGCTTGGGCACCGTCTTCATGCCACCTGTGCCGCGATCATGGCAAGGACAATTTACTCAAACAAGTTAAGTTTCAAGTGTCGATCAATGCATTATTGCGCCAACACAAAAATTGTCAGGGCGCGTCTGGGCTGCTGCCTGTCATCTTCAGGGCCAGAACGGTGAGATCATCGGATGCCTCTTCATTGCCGCTGTAAATGCGACATGTTGAAGAATGCTGGTTGAAATTTCTTCGACTGATGATGGTTCAATGGATTCGTTTGGTGAGCGTGAGCACATTGCACCGTCCGACGCGGTTGTAGCGGATGCCATCCATAAGGCTGCGCGCCAGATGAATGCCTAGCCCTCCGGGATCGCGGTCCTGCAAGGGTGTCGCGAGATTGGGCGCCGGAATATCAAGCGGGTTAAACGCAGAGCCGTCGTCTTCGATCTCGACTTTATTACGATCTTAGCTTGACGCCCGCGTTGTGATTTCTAAGATGCGGACTCTTTTTAGAGGCTGATTATTCTTCGCATCTCCACGACTCCACATGAACATTCACGAATACCAAGCAAAGGAACTCTTTGAAAAATTTGGCGTCGCCACGCCCAAAGGCATGGTGGCATCCACCATTGCCGAAGCTGGAGAAGCGGCGCGCGACATCGGCGGCACGGGACTGGTGGTCAAGGCGCAGGTTCATGCCGGAGGGCGCGGCAAGGGCACTTTCAAAAATGGATTCAAAGGCGGCGTTCATGTCATTAATACAGCAGAAGAAGCCAAGGACATCGCAGGCAAGATGCTGGGCCAGACACTGGTGACGCATCAGACTGGCCCCGAAGGGAAGCTTGTGAGCAAGGTGCTCATCGCGAAATCTGTCGATATAAAAAAGGAATACTATTTCGCCGTGCTCTTTGATCGCGCAGGCAGCCGTCACAGTATCATCGCCTCCACCGAGGGCGGTATGAACATTGAAGAAGTCGCCGAGAAGACCCCGGAGAAAATCATCAAGGAGCCAGTGCATCCCACGCTCGGACTGCAAGGTTATCAGTGCCGCAAGATCGCCGCCGCGCTCGGACTTCGCGGCACGTTGATGAATCAGGCGGTGAAACTTTTCACCGCAGTCTATAACATGTATCTCAAGTGCGATTGCTCACAGATCGAGATCAATCCTCTCGCCGTCACCTCAGACGACCAGATTGTCGCGCTCGATGCGAAGTTCAACTTTGACGACAATGCGCTCTATCGGCAGAAAGAAATCAGTGCCATGCGCGACAAGACCGAGGAGGACCCACGCGAAGTCGCTGCCAGCGAATACAATCTCAATTACATCGGCCTCGACGGAAACATCGCATGCCTAGTCAACGGTGCCGGTCTGGCAATGGCCACGATGGACATCATTCAGCACTGTGGCGGCTCGCCGGCGAACTTCCTCGATGTCGGTGGTGGCGCGACCAAGGATCAAGTGGCTGCGGCCTTCAAAATCATCCTCGGCGATCCGAACGTAAAAGGCATCTTGGTGAATATCTTTGGCGGCATCATGGACTGCGATGTGATCGCCCACGGCATCATCGCCGCCGCGCAGGAAACTGGATTGAAAATCCCGCTCGTTGTCCGTCTCGAAGGCAACAACGTCACCGCAGGCAAAGCCACGCTGAAAGCCAGCGGCTTAGCCCTTACCAGTGCGGATGATTTGTCGGATGCTGCGAAAAAAATCGTGGCGGCGGTGAAAGCAGCTTGATTCCTCGACCCCACAAATTTTATATTCCATGGCCATCCTCGTTGACAAAGACACCCGCATCCTCGTCCAAGGCATCACCGGCGACTTCGGATCGCGTCACGCGAAACTCTCGCTCGACTACGGCACCAAGCTCGTCGCCGGCGTCACACCCGGAAAGGGCGGACAGTTCTTTGAGCACAATGGGCACAAAGTTCCAGTCTTCGACACTGTCGGTGAGGCGATCAAGCAGACAGGAGCGACAGTCAGCGCGATCTTCGTGCCACCACCGTTCGCCGCCGATGCCATTCTCGAAGGCGCGGACGCTGGACTCGATCTCGTGGTCGCGATCACCGAAGGCATTCCGATCAACGACATGATCAAGGTCAAAGCCGCCATGTGTTACAGCAAGACGCGGCTCATCGGCCCCAACTGCCCCGGCGTTGTTACCCCCGGCACTGGCAAGGACTCCCACGGCGGCTGCCGCATCGGCATCGCGCCCGGCTACATTCACAAACGCGGCAATGTCGGTGTCGTCTCCCGCAGCGGCACTCTTACTTACGAAGCCGTCTGGCAACTCACCACTCGCGGCTACGGCCAGAGCACCTGTGTCGGCATCGGTGGCGATCCCGTGAACGGCACCAATCATCTCGACGTGCTCATGATGTTCAATGAAGACCCCGAGACTGAAGCCATTATCATGATCGGTGAAATCGGCGGTAACGCCGAAACTGAAGCCGCGCTCTGGGCCAAGGACAATTGCAAAAAGCCCATCGCCGGATTCATCGCCGGAGCCACCGCCCCTCCAGGACGCCGCATGGGCCACGCCGGAGCCATCGTCGGTGGTGCCGACGACACCGCGCAGGCCAAAAAGAAAATCCTCGCCGAATGCGGCATCGCTGTTTCCGAAACTCCCTCAGACATGGCCGCGACGCTGTTGAAGCATTGGGG
>JAYVQB010000445.1:0-4517 GCA_043757085.1 Verrucomicrobiota bacterium | reverse complement strand
AATCGTCATGGCGTCCCGCAAATCAGGATGAAGGGTTTGAGATCGTGCGGCGGCGGCTCTTCACACCACTGGTCGAAAAGGCACAGTTCGTCGCGTGTGATACGACGGTAAAGGCATTCGGGGAACTTTACCGAACGCAGCATCAGGAATTTCCGCCGGAATGTCGAGACACTGATTACGAGCGGCGGATGAAGCTTGCTTATCCGATTCACCCGGAAGTTTTCGAGCGGCTCTACGCCGACTGGAGCACGCTGGTAAAATTCCAGCGCACACGTGGCGTGCTGCGGCTCATGGCGGCGGTGATCCATGCGCTGTGGGAGAAGGGCGACCGCAACCCGCTCATCCTGCCAGCACACATCCCGATTGATGAGCCGCGCGTGCAGTTTGAACTCACGCGCTACCTCCCCGATCAGTGGGTGCCCGTCATCGAGAAGGACGTGGACGGGCCGAACTCGCTTCCGTTGCGAATGGACGGCGAGCAGCCGAACCTCGGCAAATATTCCGCGTGCCGCCGCGTGGCACGCACCATTTATCTCGGCTCCGCGCCGACGGCTAAAGCGGCCAATCGCGGTCTCGAAGACCGGCGCGTCAAACTCGGCTGCGTGCTGCCGGGCGAGGCTCCGACAATTTTTGGAGATGCCCTGCGCCGCCTGAGCGCAGCCGCGACCTACCTTTACCACGACGGTGCGCGTTACTGGTATTCAACGCAGCCCACCGTGACGAAGCTCGCGGAAGATCGCGCCGAGCAACTGAAGTCAAATCCAGATGCCGTGGCCGAGGACATCAAGCGGCGCGTGAAGCTCGATGTGCGCCAGTCGAAGGGTGAGTTCAGCCGCGTGCATGATTTTCCGGCATCAAGTTCGGATGTTCCCGACGATTCAGACGCGCGCCTCGTAATCCTCGGCATTGAGTATCCCTACACCAAGGACACCGACAGCCCCGCCGTCGCCGCAGCTAAATCCATCCTCGATGCCCGCGGCAGTAGCCCCCGTTTGCTCAAGAACACGCTGGCGTTCCTCGCCGCCGACAAAACGAAACTCTCAGATCTTGATGATGCCGTGCGCCGTTATATCGCATGGCATTCGATCGTCGAAGAGACGCAAGAGCTGAATCTTGACCCGCAGCAGCAGAAGAACGCGAAGACGCAACTCGACAACGCCGACAAAACAGTCACATCACGACTTCCAGAATGTTACCAATGGCTCCTCGCGCCAACGCAATCGAAGCCGCAAGATGCTGTGGAATGGTCAGCGTTCCGACTGACCGGCACTGAGCCACTTGCCGCCCGCGCGAGCCGAAAGATGAAGACGGATGAGCTACTCATCGCCAGTCTGGCCGCTACACGTCTCCGCCTCGAACTCGACAACGTGCCTCTCTGGCGCGGCGATCATGTCGCTGTAAAAACACTCATTGAGGATTTCGCCCGATACACCTACCTGCCGCGTCTGCGCGACAGCGGAGTGCTCATTGATGCCATCGTCGAGGGGCTGGGTCTGCTGACATGGGATCGGGAGTCATTCGCCTACGCCGATGGCTGGGATGATGTCGGCCAGCGCTACCGCGCCCTCCGCTGCGGGCAACAATTCGTAGTCACCGAGGACAGCACAGGCGTGCTAGTGAAACCCGAACCCGCGCGGCGCCAATACGACGCGGAACGCACACCCGCGCCAGGCACCACGCCGAACCCGACAACGCCAGCGGGCACTTCCACGACGACAACGACGCCGGGCGGCACGACAACGCCGGGTGGTGCTCCCGCCGAGCCGCCGAAGCCGAAGCGCTTTCATGGCACCGTCCAACTCGACCCGCAGCGTGTTGGTCGTGACGCTGGCACCATCGCGCAGGAAGTGATCTCGCATCTTGCTGGCATCATTGGTGCCGATGTGAAAGTGACGATTGAGATTGATGCCTTCATTCCAATCGGAGCAAATGAGCAAGTCGTCCGCACGGTCACGGAAAACTGCAGGACGCTAAAATTCACCACGCAGGGCTTCGAGCAGGAATAGCGTTCATTTGGATGCGGGTGTGGTGATTTTTTCTTGGCCGTCTGACACAGACGGCGAAAACTAATCATCCTTCTTGCCGCGCCCTTTGCGCTCGTGTCCTTCGTGCTCCTCGTCTTCTTTGTGATCGCGATGGCAACCTTTGCATTTGCCGGACATCAGCAAATCCTCCAAGCCGTTCGCTTTGCCAACAGCCACATCTTCGGCGGCTTTAATCAGATCGGTGGTTCTTTGATTCCATTTCTCAATGTCACCCTTCGGCGGCTTGGTGCCCGCGAGTCCTTTTAGAATGGTGGCCAGTTTGGCGTTGTCGTCCGCAGTGCCTTTCCCGGTGGCGACTTTTTTATAAAGGCTGTTATCGCCTTTGAAGGCTTTTTTCATGATCTCCTCAATCTTGTCGTCTTCAGCCCGCGACAGACTGGAAGACATGGCAAAAGCGAAGACAGTGCAGACGGTGATCTTGATGGCGATGTGTTTCATGAGCGGCAGGTGCATTTTGGTTCAACGACGGAGCGCATCGGATTACAGTCAATTTCGGGCAAAGAATCAAGACATTAAGTAGGAATATTTCTGACAAATCAAATGTCGGCAAAATTGCGCGTGCTCAATGCGGTGTTAGTCTGTGCCTGCATGAAAAAACTTACCGCCGAGTTCATCGGAACTTTCGCCCTCGTGTTCGCGGGCACGGGCGCGATCATCATTAACCACGCATCCGGCGGAGCCATCGGTCACGCGGGCGTCGCACTGACGTTTGGATTGATCGTGATGGTAATGATCGAAACATTCGGCGACGTGAGCGGCGCACACCTCAATCCGGCGGTGACCATCGGCTTCGCTGTTGGGCGAGGTTTCCCCGTGACCGAAGTGCCACGCTATATCGCCGCGCAGTTGCTTGGTGCCTTGACGGCGAGCGGTCTTTTGCGTGTGCTCTTTCCCGCCGATGCAACGCTGGGCGCGACGCTGCCCGCCGGGCCGTGGTGGCAAAGTTTCACGCTGGAAATTCTGCTGACCTTTTTTCTCATGCTCACAATCTTGAGCGTCACCTCCGGCTCCAAGGAAAAAGGCATCACGGCTGGACTCACGATTGGCGGATTGATCGCGCTGGAGGCCATGTTCGCCGGGCCAATCTGCGGTGCCTCCATGAATCCCGCGCGCTCACTCGCGCCAGCGTTGGTCAGCGGCAATATCACCGATCTATGGATTTATCTTGTGGCACCGATACTTGGTGCGCTACTGGCGGTGCCAGCGTGCGTTTGTGTGCGCGAATGCGGATGCTGCGGTTCACTCACGCCTACAGGATCGTGATTTCACGTCCCATCAAATCTCCATTTATTCTCGTGCTTTTCACAGAGAACTCTTGAGAGTTTTTACAAAACAAGAAGTGCCTCCGCTCCTCTAGGAACGAGAGAGGAGTCGATACCTTGATCGAAAGTGACGAAGCGGCCCTTTTTTTTGACGGCAAGCGCGAGAAGATAGATATCAGTGAGATTTTTTGCGGAAGGAAGCACGGCAAAGGTCCTGAGATCGGCCAGCGATATATCGTCTGGCCAGAACTGGTGTCCGGGGCTGGCACGGTATTTCAGGAATTGCGCACGCAAGGCCTGGGGGTTTCCGGGACCGCCCGGGAAGGCAGGTGAGCCAACAATGCGAAGCAAGGCATTTTCTGTTAAAGGGCAGGTGGCCCAGCCTTCAAATTGTGCCGTGGGGAAAAATTGCACAGCTTTAGCATGATGGGGATGATCCTCAACCATGAGCGCAATTAGCACACTCGCATCCAAAAGGTGGATCATGGGCGCAGGGGTTGAAGGTATTTCGCGTCCTCTTCCTGTTCTATGCGTTCAACCACTTTTTGATAATCTTCGAGACGCATTTTCTGGCCAGTGCGTTTGAGCACGGGTAGCCCTAGTGGCCCAATCTTGAAATGTCTGTCCGGCGTTGCAGTTTCGGGCTGCTCCAAACCAATTTCTCGCCGCAAGGCATGTTCGATCACAGACTTGAGCGTGGTGCGACGGCGGAGTGCAGTGGCCTTAGCCTCCATCAAAAGATCGTCGGGAAGTTCCAGCGTGGTTTTCATATATGGGTTACTATATGGTAATATGGGTGCTGGATCAAGCAGAACCGCTAGCGACGGGCATGTAGCCGGACTCAAACGCCTGACTTCTCGTGGCGCACATCGCGTGCGGTGCCGGCATAGACAGCATCTTCACCAATGTTCACGGCATGATCGCCCGCGCGTTCGAGGAAGCGAATGATGAACACGAGATCGAGATAATCCTGCACGCGCATCGGATCTTCTTCCATGCGTCGGGTAAGGCGTTCGATAAGTTCCTTGTGTGCGCGATCCAGCTCCTTGTCACGCGCCTTGAGGCTGAGTGCCAGCTCCATATTCTCTTCGTTGAAAGCGCGCATGCTGTCCTGCAACAACGCGGCGGCCTGCACATGAATCGGCTCGATCATGCGCGACTCCGGCAGTTCCGGTGACTGCAGCAAGCGCTTGACGCGGCGGGCAATATT
>JAYVQB010000444.1:0-4526 GCA_043757085.1 Verrucomicrobiota bacterium | reverse complement strand
CTTTACTCTGGCATGGCGGAGCCATTTCAGCCTGTAGCGAGGGGTTGAGCCATGCGATACCCCTCGTTAAGGTTTCCCCTCAATCGCATCGCGGAGCGGTGCAAGCACTCAGAGGCTGGCATCGCTCCGCGATGCTGAGAGAGTTCTTGGCCGTCCACGAGGGGTGTCGCTTGCGCTCAACCCCTCGCTACAGGCTTTTATCGCTCCGCGATGAATTGCCAGCACCCCACTTCAAAACCAACCGAACTTTGTCGGATTATACTTCGATTCTCTTGTCAAGTTTGTATGATTTACGGCTTCTGTGGCAAACTCATTTTCATTGACTGCGCTACGGCGTAACCGGCGAGCTTGGCGAAGCTAGGCTCATTGATAATCTGTTCCAACTGATCTCGCGCTTCCTCCGGCTTGCCTTTGCGTTGCGCCAGTTCCGCGCGGTAAAGCGCACAGCGAATCTGATCGGCGGGTTCGGTGTTCAGGGAGCGGGCGTGCTGATAGAAATCATCCGCCTCGCCGAAATTTCCTTCGAGTGTCGAAAGCATCGCTGCCAGTTCCAGCAAAGCGGGGTTCTTGTTTTCCTCCGCGATGTGAACGATTTCACGGCGGAATTTTTTTCCATCATGCGGAAGATAACGATGCGCCAGATCATCGTAGAGTGCATAGGTGGCTCCCGGCGAACCGCTGCCGGGCTGGGCGCGTTCTTTGCGAAATGGACGATAGAGCGGATCGCCGACCAGCACGTTCATCCATGAAATCACCGGAGTGCCGCTCCACGCCGCCTCACCCAACGTGAAGCCTTCCAGCAGCCGCGCATTCACCAGATCAAAGTGCGTGGTCAGCGTGAGGTAAGGCTCCCAGACATTTCCCAGCACCGCTGCCGCGCCGTGATCGAGCAACGGGCCGCACCAGTGCTCGGTCTTGGTGCGCAGGCTGGCGGCGCTGAAGGAATGGAGATGACACGCGATGGCACCCGGCTTGAATTTGAATTCCGCCGCGCCCAAAGCGCCGCTGCATTGGTCGATATACCAACCGAAATATAGAATCGTGTCCGGCAACGGCCAGTGATTGCGCAAGATTTCCTTGTTGCGATCGGCATAGACAGGAATGCCTGCATCACGAAAAAGTTTTACGCTATTGCCTAGCCATCGCTCTCCCTCAAGGAAAGCCCCGTCTTTGAGCGCGAAGTCCACCACTGCGCGGCCCCATAATCCCTCACTCTCAGCCTTGAGCGTGTCATTGATCATGCGCTTGACGGTTTCAATGTCCGCCGCATCCAGCCGTCCGACCAGAAGCTGGCCGCGCGCCTCATAGTGATCGGCAAAGCGGCGGGTGGACTGGTAGTATCGGTTTTCGATACCGCCCTTGATGGGTCGCTGCAAAAGGCCGAGCGCGGCGAGCTCGCTGTCCACGCTGGCCTCGTCCGTTTCCATGACATTGGGCGATGCTTCCTGTGACGCGCGCTTCACCCGTAGCGGCATGCCGCGCATGAGCACCAGCACGCGAACATCTTGAGACACGACTTTGGGTTCTTTGATAGTCGGATTGCCATTGGGGTCTAGCACATCGCGACTCTCCACAACCCACCATTTTTTATCCGTAAATTTTTTCAGCAAAGGTTCGCGGATGGTTTTTTCAAATTCATCGCGCGTGATGGTTTCTTCCTTTGGACATGCGATGCCGACCACGCGCTCATCAGGAATGTGTCGGAGGCCGGCATAATATTTTGCCAATGCTTCCGAGCCTTCGCATGACGGATTGAAGACGACTACCGTTTCTTTGACCGGCTCCCACTCTCCAACCGGAGAAGGAATCGATGCTGCCCGCGGCACAGTGGGCGCGGATAAAACCAGATGATCCCCGCTAAATAACGAAATTAGCGATAGCATCCAAGTCGCAATTTTGCCGCGCACTCGAACATCAATTCTAGGTGAGTTAGGATTTTTCATCACGAATGGGTCATTCATCTTTCCATGTCAGACGGAGCCCATCATAAGCGATCTTCACCCCGTCCGGCAACTTCTGTTCCTCGCGTTCGTGCATGATCTCGCACTGGATGTGCGTGAACCAAGTCTGCCGTGCGCCTACATCTTTCGTAAACGCCAGCGCTTCGGTGAAGTTCATATGCGTCGGATGCGGCGTGTGCCGCAGTGCGTCCACGATGAGCGTGTCCACTCCGCGCAATGTCTCCAGAGTTCCCGCGACCGGCTCTTTCATATCGCTGATATAAGCGCAGATTTTTCTGCCATGGCGCACAAACAAAAAACCAATCGTTTCCACATTGCCATGAGTCACCGCTATGGGAATGACCTCCGTCAGTCCGACTTGAAACGGGCCGTTGATCGGCTTGGCCACCGCTTTCAAATAACCGCGCCACCGGTTCACGGGATTGAAGCTGAAAAAAAAGATGCGCTGCAAAGCCTCCAGTGTGGCCTGGAGTCCATGCACCGGCATTACCGCCTCCTCAGGAATCGTGAACCGGCGCACATCATCAAAGCCGACGACATGATCCATGTGCGGATGAGAGATGAGCACGGCATCTACACGCCGGATATTCTCACGTAGGCATTGCGCACGGAAGTCCGGCCCCGTGTCCACCACGAAAGCGCATTCCGGCGTTTGAATGTAAATGGAGGATCGCGTGCGCTTGTCCCGTGGATCAGTGCTCCGGCAAGTCTCGCAATCGCACCCGATCATCGGCACCCCGACCGAGGTTCCGGTTCCGAGAAAGGTGAGTTCAAATGCGGACATCACAATTCCAGCGACAGCTTCATGCGACTGCCATCACTTCATCGCGCACGAGATGCAGACGGATGCGCTCGGGTTTTTCTTGGTCGTAGAAATAGGCATGAACCGCTTCGCGGGCATTACCACGAAGCGCCTCCCAAGTGTCCGCTTGCGTGAAGATGTCGTAGCCAAGTCCTTCCGCGACGTAGCCTCCATCAGCTTCCTGTGTGACTGAGAACACCATTTCCATGTCGCATCATCGCGGATTTTTGGCTCGGCGCAAGCTCGCTTGATGCGTTGCAATCCGTATCGCCATCATCATAGTGGTGCCGGTCATGCTTTCCCTGCTGAAAATCCAAAACCTCGCCCTCGTCGAAGACCTCGCATGGGAACTCGACGCTGGCCTCATCGGTGTCACCGGCGAAACTGGCGCGGGGAAGTCCATCATCGTCGGAGCCTTGAAGCTCATCCTCGGCGAGCGCGCGGATCGCGGTCTCATCCGCACGGGCGCGGACACTTGCACGGTGGAGGCGGTATTTGATTTGAAAAAAGCCGGGGCCGTGGATGCTATCCTGACGGAGGGCGGGCTGGATGCGCTGAATGGCGAATCGCTCATCATCCGCCGCATCATCGGCGCGAGCACAAACAAGCAATTCGTCAACGGTTCGCCTGTCACCAGCGCGATGCTCAAATCACTCGGCGAACATCTCGTTGATCTGCATGGCCCGCACGATCATCAGTCGCTGAATTCAAAAGAGCGCCAACTCGAAATGCTCGACGCCTACACGGGCATCGAAGAACTCTCGGGGAAATATCGCACGGCCTACCACACTTGGCGTCGCGCCCAGTCGGAGCACGATGAACTTGCCACCGCTGACCGCGCAACAGAGCAGGAGATGGACATGTTGCGCTTCCAGATCAAGGACATCGCCGATGCGGATTTGAAAGACGGTGAGGAAGCAGAAATCGAATCGCGCCATCGCATTGCCGCGAACGGCGCGCGTCTTGTGGAGTTGTGCGGACAAATTACCGACCGGCTCGGTGACGGCGAGAACAGCGTGCTCACTGGCCTGCGTGATGTCGCGCGGGCCATACATGAGCTGGAGAAATTCGACCCCAAGCTCGCAGAGACTTTCGCCGGATTCGAGTCCGCGCATATTGAATTGCGCGAGCTGGAAAGCTCCGTGCGCGACTACGCTGAGGGCATCGAGATTCAGCCCGATGAACTCGCCCGACTGGAGCAGCGCATTCACACCATTCAGACTTTGAAACGAAAATACGGCACGACGGCCAAGGACATTCTCGCCTTTAAAGAACAAGCCGAGGGCAGGCTAGCGAAGATGGAAAATCGCGGCGATGAACTGGAAAAACTCCGCAAGCTGGCCGAAGCCGCTCGTGCCGAAATGAACAAACTCGGCACTCAGCTTACCACCAAGCGTAAAGCATCCGCACCCAAGCTCGCGAAAGACATCAGCGCCCATCTCGCGGACCTCGGCTTCCAACGCGCTGTGTTTGAAGTGCCGCTCATCAAGCGCGATGAACCAGCGCGCGATGGTTTGGAGGAAGTGGATTTTCAATTCGCCCCCAATCCTGGCGAACCACTCAAGCCCTTGCGCCTCACCGCATCCAGCGGAGAAATGAGCCGTGTCTTGCTCGCCGTGAAAAGCGCACTAGCCAAACAAGACGCGATCCCGCTCATGGTCTTCGATGAAATCGACGCCAACGTCGGCGGTGCCATCTCCGAAGCCGTGGGCCGCAAAATGGCCGCGCTCGCCGAGCGCCATCAAGTCATCGCCATCACGCAC
>JAYVQB010000443.1:0-4542 GCA_043757085.1 Verrucomicrobiota bacterium | reverse complement strand
TCGTCGAAGTAAATCGGCGTGCCGGAGAACGGCGTTCCCCAGATGGAGCATTTGCCCTGGCCTTTGAGGGTGCTGTCTTCGTGCTTGATCTGCGGCTCCGCAGGTTCAGCAACTCCAGCGGGCCAGGCTTTGCCGCTGATGCTCCATTTGCCTTGGGCGTCCTTGAGTGCCTCCAGTTTCAGATTCATCCAGGCATCGCTTGTCCACTCATAGGGCGCAGACTTGATGACCTGATCGTTCTTCACCAGTTGCAGTTCTTTCTTCGCGCAGAGAACGATGAGCCGATAGCCGCTCTGGCCGTGAACTCCGATGCCGAAACGTGGAAAGCTGCGTCCGTTTTTGCTGGCAAAGGCTCGCGCCTGAATGCTGGCGGAGCCGTTGGCGGAACTGCCGAGCATGGCGCAGCCATCCACTAGCGGATCAATCCCGATCTCGATGGCTTTGTTGCCGTCCTTTTCCTTGATGCGGATAGTGCCGTCCACGACGAAGACCTCGGCGGGCGGCTCGCCTTCAGTCCACTTCTCGCAGTCGTAGTTGAGTTTCTTCAACTCTCCGGCCCCAGCCTGACACGCGACAAGCGAGATCAAGATGATGGAGATGCTCCGGCTCATGATAAAAAACTACACGACCTCTTTCATCAGCGTCAACGCTTCTTCGACGCGCGCGCCTTCGTGAACGATGGCGGCGAGGCTGCGTGCGATGGCGACGGGATTCTTGTGCTGCCAGACATTACGCCCGATGGCGATGCCTGAGGCCCCGGCTTCCATGGCGTCGTGCACCATGCAGAGCAGATCGAGATCGTTGTTCATCGCGGCACCGCCCAACACGATGACTGGCACGTAGCAGGACTCCACGATGCGGCGAAAATCTTTCACCGTGCCGTTGGTCGGATACGCGGTCTTCACCACGTCCGCGCCCAGTTCGGCGGCGAGTCTCACGGCGAATCCGATGTTCTCCACGGTGTATTTGTCTGACTGACCAAGCCCGAAGGGCAGGGACTCCAGGATGACCGGGATGTCGATGTCCATGCTCTCGCGAATCAGATCGGCGCAAGACTGGATGCTGGATTCTTCGTTGCCGGACATGGGGAAAAGCATGTTCATCACCGCACTGGCTCCGACCATTTCTGCATCGGAAACGCCGTAAACCGGGATGCTGCCCGCTCCCGGCCCAGTGGTGCGGACGTTATAGACATCGGTGCGCAGGCAGATGCCCTTGCCGGAGATGAGATCGTTGGAACGCAGAGCGAGGCCGAGGTTCATCACATAGCCATCCACATAGGGATTGAGCTGGTCGTAGAGCGCGAAGGGGTTTTCCAAGCCCGGCACTGGCACGGCCACACCGTGGTCCATGGGCAGGATGACGGTTTTGCCTTCGTGAAAGAATGTATCGAGATGTTCCTGTCGGTTCATGAGTCAGACCTATTCATGCCTTGGACGCGGTGTCATGTAAAGCCAAAGTCGTATCTCTTGAAACGTCACCCGCCTTGGATTGAAAAAATCTGCAATGCTGCGTGCAATCGGATCGAAGTTCGGCAGAATGCAGCGCATGATAATGAAGCTGTGCCGCAACCCACTTAAGAGCTTATGAGAATCGTCCGGGTGGTCGATTCTCATACCGGCGGACAACCGACGCGTGTTGTCATTGAGGGCGGGCCTGTCCTTGAGGGACGCACGGTGGCAGAAAAGCAAAATGCTTTTCGCGATCAATATGACCACTTCCGATCCGGCATCGTGAACGAGCCGCGCGGCAGCGATGTGATGGTCGGGGCGTTGTTGCTTACTCCCACCGATCCCGCGAACACTGCGGGCGTGATTTTTTTTAACAACGTTGGCGTTCTCGGCATGTGCGGTCACGGCACCATCGGCTTGATTGCCACTCTCGCTTATCTTCATCGCATCAAGCCCGGCACGCATCGTATCGAGACTGCCGTGGGCATTGTCAGCGCGGAGCTGCATGAAGACGGGCGCGTGTCCGTGCAAAATGTCGCCAGCTATCGCAAAGAACGCGCGGTGGAAGTGAGCTTGGGCGATGGGCGACGCATCAGCGGTGATGTCGCTTGGGGCGGCAACTGGTTTTTCCTCGTGGTGCGACACGGTCAGGTGCTGGAGCTTTCCAAGGTCGAGGCGCTCACGGAATTTTCCTGGCAAGTCCGTCAGGCGGTCAATGCCCAGGGGCATCCCGAAGTGGATCATGTGGAACTCTTTGCCGCCTCGCCATCGGGCCACGCGCATTCTCGTAACTTCGTGCTCTGTCCCGGCAAGTCCTATGACCGCTCGCCCTGCGGCACCGGCACCAGCGCGAAGATCGCGTGCCTCGCCGCCGATGGGAAGCTCGCCGAGGGCGCGGAGTGGATTCAGGAAAGCATCATCGGCACCCGCTTCATCGGCAGCTACAAGTGGGACAAGAAAAACCCGAGCCACGTATTGCCCACCGTCACCGGAGAGGCATTCATCACAGCGGATAGCAATTTATTGTTCGAGGAACGCGATCCTTTTTATCACGGCATCATCTGAAGCATGAGCAAGGAAGTCGTCATCATCGGTGGAGGAGTCATCGGTCTGAGCACGGCCTATTATGCCGCGCTGGCTGGACACAAGGTCACTGTGATCGAGCGCGAGCAAGCGGACCGCGACGGCTGCTCATTCGGAAACGCGGGCATGATTGTGCCCAGTCATTTCATTCCACTGGCCGCGCCGGGCATGGTGCAGCTTGGGCTCAAATGGATGTGGAATCCCGAGTCGCCCTTTTACATCAAGCCCCGGCTCGACCGCGAACTCATCGCGTGGGGCTGGAACTTTGTGCGATCCGCCACGCGCCAGCATGTCGCCCGTGCGGCACCACTGTTGCGCGATCTCAGCCTCGCCAGCCGGGGATTGTTCGAGGAATTGTCTGCGAAGTTCGGAGATGAATTCGGACTCGTGAAGCGCGGATTGCTCATGCTTTGCAAGACGCAGCACGCTCTTGATGACGAAGCGAAGACCGCTGCTGCGGCTCGCGAGCTAGGCATTCCCGCTGAAGTTCTCGACGTCCGGCAAACCGCCGCGCAAGATCCCGCCGTGCGCATGGACGTAACCGGCTCCGTTTATTTTCCGAAGGATTGCCATCTGAATCCCGGTCGCTTCATGAGCGCGCTGCAAAAATCATGCGAGCAAGCTGGCGTGATATTTCATTGGGGAACCGATGTCATCGGCTGTCGCGTCGAAAACCGCCGCATCAAAGCCGTGAGCACCACCGCAGGCGAAATCAGTGCGGATGAATTTGTCCTCTGCGGCGGCGTCTGGTCATCGGCCGTCGCGCGCGACCTCGGCCTTTCCATTCCCATGCAAGCAGGAAAAGGATACTCACTCACGCTGACGCAACCTCGTCAACTTCCCGCGCTCTGCGCCATCTTCACTGAGGCCCGCGTGGCCGTCACGCCCATGAACGGCACGCTCCGCTTCGGCGGCACCATGGAGATCGGCGGCCTGAACCACACGATCAACCCGCGCCGCGTGCAAGGCATCATCAAGTCCGTCCCGCAATATTATCCTGAATTCGAGACCGGCGACTTCGCCGACATCGCACCGTGGCACGGTCTGCGTCCCTGTTCGCCTGACGGCCTGCCGTATCTCGGTCGCACGAAGCGAGTGGACAATCTCGTCATAGCAACTGGCCACGCCATGATGGGCCTCAGCCTCGCCCCTGTTACTGGAAGGCTCATGTCGCAATTGCTCTCCGATGAAAAGCCGGACATTGATCTTGCGCTGTTATCGCCGGATCGTTTTGCGTGAAAACGTGGCACAGGCTTGCAGCTTGTGTGTTGAACTGGCATGGCGAAGCCTGCCAGTTCTCTGTTATCCTAGGCGAAGCGAAATCAGGAGAAGTTCTGCGCAGGCCAGAGCCACTTCGCGTGCGCTCTGAATTAAAATCATGCTTCCGCCTTTATCCCTCATCCTTTCATCGTAACATTCCCGCGCATGGATAATGCGTAGAACAAAGCAAATGCCGGGCGATGGATCATCGTCGTGGTCGCGGCGCTGTTGCTTTATGCGCTGAGCTATGCGCCAATTTACTCCATGGCGCATAAACGTAGCATGGCAGAATCAAACATGAATGCCATCTCATACTTCTACGCACCTCTGACCTGGGTCGCGGTGAACACACCGTTGGCTGGACCGATAGCAAGTTATTGCAACTGGTGGTGTGCCCTGTTTGGCATTCAGGTGTATTTTGATTATCGGCCACACGAGCGCGATTGATTAAATCATTACGCCGGCAGCTTGAAGTCTCAGAGCATCGTGCTCAAGATGCGCCCTGCCGCATTTGTCCTGTGTTTTTTTCTCGCCATCGGTAGAAGCTCGCGCTAAAGATAAAGCGCAAGTTTTCGCAGTTCAACTCCAACCCCATTGTGTCATGAATGAATTTCCTGAAATCCCCAATCCCATGAATATGCCACCTGCGGCTGATCCTTTTGCCTCAGCCAAAGCCAGCGCCATCAAAGCGGCGGAAGACCTCCGCACGGCGGCGGCGGCGAAGATGCACGATTTGCGCCACACTGCG
>JAYVQB010000442.1:0-17894 GCA_043757085.1 Verrucomicrobiota bacterium | reverse complement strand
ACAGCAGCGCGGCGGCGTTCACTCTGGGCGGCAGCGGCACCTATACGGTCGGCTCCGGCGGCATTACGAACAGCAGCGCCAATACGGAGACCATCAATAACAACATCACGCTTGGTGCGGCACAGACATGGAGCGCGACCAGCGGCAATCTGGTCGTGGGTGGCGATGTCAATAACGGCGGATACCTGCTCACTATCAGTGGAAGTTTCGCCACTTCCATTAATGGCAGCCTCAGCGGTGTGGGAGGACTCACAAAAAGCAGCACTGGCATCCTAACCCTCAATGGGAACAACAGCTTTTCCGGGACGCTGACTCTGAGCGCAGGGGTTCTCGCAATCGGCAGCAACACCGCCGCTGGCACCAGCACAATTGCATTAGGAAAAGCAACGATCATGGCCACTGGCGGTGCTCGGACGATCTCGAATACCTTGGCACTGAACGGCAACACGATCTTTTCCGGCGCAGACGACCTTACTTTTACGGGTGCTGCGACAATGGTCAGGAATCGCACGCTCATCTTCAACAACACAGGGATCGTCACCTTCAGCGGAGTCATCAGTCAATCCAGTGGTTCGAGAAGAATCACCAAGTCCGGCAATGGAACCTTGGCGCTCAATGGCGCGAACACCTTCTCAGGTGGCGTGGTATTGAACGCAGGAGTTCTCATCATGGGCAACAACGCCGCTGCCGGAACCGGCACGCTCTCGCTCGGCAACGCCACGATTCAGGCCGGGGGCGCTGCACGCACGCTTGCCAATGCCATCACGCTCGCCGGTAACACGATCTTCAGCGGTGCTTATGACCTGACCTTCAGCGGAGCCACAGATCTGGCGGCCACCTGCACGCTCACCATCAGCAATTCGACGACCACATTCAACGGAGACATCAGTAGTGCTGGCGGAATCACCAAGGGCGGCTCCGGCACACTGATGCTCGGGGGCGGATCGGCGAACCTTTTTACCGGCAGTGTAATTGTCAATGACGGTGCGCTCGTGTTGAACAAAACTGCGGGCGTGAATGCGTTCAGCGGTTCGACATTGACCGTTGGCGATGGTGCAGGTGCGGCGGGATCGGCGCTCGTGCAGTTCAATGCCGCCAGCCAGTTGCCCAACCCCGTCAATGTAACCGTCAATACGGACGGACAAATCAACCTGCAGGGCTTCACCAACACCGTGAGCACACTTTCCATGACCGGCGGCAGTGTCATCGGCACCGGCACCTCGCGGCTTGATCTCGGAGGCAATGTCACGGTCAGCGCCATCAATTCCGACGTGGCCCAGATCAGCGCCAATGTCGGACTTAGTGCCGCGCGAACATTCACAGTTAATGACAATGCTGTCGCCACGGATTCTGATTTGACCATCACGGGCGTGATCTCCAACGGCAGTGGAACCGGATCATTGACCAAGGCGGGCACGGGCACGTTGTTCCTTGGCGCTGCCAATACTTACAGCGGCGGCACCAGCATCAACAGCGGCAGACTGTTGCTGGACAATGCTTCCGCTCTCGGTTCCGCCGCCGTGAATCTCGGCGACATAGCCGGCATAGATGCCGCCAGTCTTTTGTTTAGTCCGAACAGCGGGCGCACCGTGACCAATGCCATCACCGTGCGCTCAGGCAGCAGCGGCGCGGCGACTCTTGGCGGCTTGAACAGCAGCGGCATTAATACTTACAGTGGCGGCATTACTCTGAACAAAGCGGTGACTCTTAGTGCAGCAATGGGCGGTGAAATAGATTTTGGTGGAGTAATTTCTGGTGGCTTCGGGGTCACCGTTACCGGCGGAGGCATCATTGGTTACAATGCCGGAAACACTTATTCAGGCGTAACCTCGATTACCGATGGCACATTGCTTTTTGGAATATCGAATGCCATCGGCGGCGGTGGCGGTGTCACGATATCAGGTAGCACCGCCGTGTTTAACCTTGGCGCGAATCACACGAACACTGTCGGCGCAGTCATCCTCGATGTCGGTGGCTCGATCACTGGCAGTGGAACTTCCGCTTTGACGAGCACGGCGGCTTTTGATCTGCGCAGCGGCACGGTTAACATTCCGTTGAACGGCACTCTCGGCTTGAACAAATCCACCACAGGCACAGTGACTTTGAACTCGGTCAATGGCTACTCCGGGGCGACCACGATCAGCGCGGGAGCTTTGCAGCTGGGTATCGCCAGCAGTCTTCCAGCTTCAACTGCAGTGAGCGTTGCCAGCGGTGCACTGCTTGATCTTGGCAGCTTCAATCAAACCATCGGCTCACTAACCAGCGCGGGTGCGGTGACACTCGGCACAGCGACGCTCACCACTGGCGGCGACAACAGCACCACAACTTTTTCCGGCACGATCAACGGCACCGGTGGCCTGACAAAAAATGGAAGCGGAATCTTCTCGCTCAGCGGAACGAATGCATACTCCGGTGCGACGAACATCAATACCGGCACGTTGAAGCTGGGCGCGGCTGGCGGCGTCAACAGCGCATCCGCCTTGAGCATTGCCAGCGGCGCCACCTTTGATCTCAATAACTTTTCCGCTTCAATCGGTTCGCTAGCAGGCGCGGGCAATGTCACTCTCGGCAGCGGCAGGCTGACCACTGGCGGCAACAACAGTTCGACAAGCTACTCCGGTGTCATCAGCGGAACCGGCGGATTGACCACTACGGGCACCGGCACGCTCACTCTGAGCGGCTCCAATACATTCACCAACAGCGTCAGCGTGAACTCCGGCAGCCTGACCTTGTCCGGTGTGAACGGTCGCATTGCCAGCGCATCCGCGATCACCATCGGCACTGGCGCGACATTGAATATCGACAACAGCGCGGGCGAACAGACGGATCGCATCGCGAACAGCGCGCCCATCTCTTTCGTCGGCGGCAACTTGAGCTTCATCTCCGATAGCAACGGTTCCACGGAAACAGCCGGGGCATTGAATGCCGTTGGAGGCGCATCGAGCATCACGGTCGTTCATAACGGCGTAGCCACCGACAGCACCTCGCTGACATTCAGTTCGCTTGGCACCATCACTGCGGGAGCGAGCGTGAACTTCAGCGCCACTGGCGGCACATTGGGTGCAAACTCAACCGGGCCTCGTATCTACATCACCGGACAGGCCAACGGACTTATGGGCGGCTGGGCCACGGTCGGCAGCAATTTCGCAGAATACTATATCAACGGCGTGCGCGCCTTCAGCAACTACTACACCGGCAGCCTCGGCGTCAATTTGAACGACGCCACGAAGATAGTGCAGTTGAGCAGCAGTTCGCCCTCTGGTGCCTTCACACTTACCAATGCCGGAACGACCACCGACATGGGTTTGAGCCTGACAGATCTCGCGACAGTTGACCTCGGTGCTGTCAACACACGCACCTTGAATCTTGTCGGCGGTGGTTTGATCAAAAGCACCGCAACCGCCACCACGATCTCCGGCGTAGGAAGGCTCACCGCAGGCGGCACGGCCAATGGCACGCTCGCTGTTTCAGTGGATGCGGGACACACACTCACCATCTCCGCGCCCATCATCAACAACGCTGGAACCAATGGCATATACGGAGATGCAGGCGACGGCGTGGTCTCACTCTCAAAAGCGGATGCCGGTCTGCTCATCCTCTCGGGCAGCAACACTTTCAGCGGAAATGTTTTAGTGAATACCGGCACCTTGCAAGTCAGCGCGGAAAACAATCTCGGCGTGGCAGGCAATTATGTGATCTTTGGCGGCGGCACGCTCAGCGTCACCTCGGGATTCTCAGCCAGCACAGGCAAAGTTATCACGGTCAATGCCGACTTGTCCGGCACCGTTGATATTGCCAGCGGTCAAACGCTCACGCTGGCCAATGCCAGCGACGTGCTTACCACCGGCAACACCGCCAGCGTATTGCGAAAAGCTGGCGCGGGCAGCCTTATCATTCAATCGGCTAATCCCACCTTTGACGGCGTGATGCAAATTAATGCTGGTGTCGTCGAATTGCGCAATGCCCAGTCGCTGGGCGATTCCGTGAATCGCGGACGCATCACGCTCAACGGCGGCACGCTGAAACTTAGCAATGACACGAGCACGAACTTTACCAATGACGTGACCGTTACTGCGGACTCGACGGTTAATGTCTCGCGGCTGACTGGCACCACGCCCGCCGTCTCGCATACGCTCGGTGCCTTGTCCATCGGGGCGCAGTCACTCACGACCACTGGCAGTAATGGTGCTGCGCTCACCTTCGGCGCGGTAACACTTACCGGTGGCGCGACCTTCAACCCAACAACCGCAGACCTGACACTCGGCGCAGTTACTGGTTCGGTAGGATTCACGAAATCTGGCGCAGGATCACTTATACTGAACGGAACCAGCACTTACACTGGCGTGACGACCATCAATGCGGGCACGCTTCGCCTCGGTGTTGCAGGAGGCGTTAGTGTATCATCGGCAGTCGTCGTGGCTGGTGGTGCATGGTTCGATCTGAACAATCTCAATCCCAGCATCGGGTCGCTCGCGGGTTCGGGCAATGTCACACTCGGCAGCGGAACGCTCACCTCGGGCGGGGATAATTCCTCCACGTCGTATTCAGGCGTCATCAGCGGCAGCGGTGGTCTGGCCAAATCTGGCGTTGGAACATTTGTCATGAGCGGCGCGAACTCATACACGGGAGCGACCTCTATCAATGCGGGTGTGTTGCGTCTAAGTGCCGGGAACAGCCTGTCTTCGTCCACAGCGCTCAGTATCTCCAGCGGCGCGACCTTGGATATTAACAATTTCAATGCGAGCATCGGCTCACTCAATGGCTCAGGTGGTGTTACGCTCGGCAGTGGCACACTAACCACCGGCGCGAACAATTCCTCCACGACTTTCTCAGGCTCGATCAGCGGCAGTGGTGGCGTTACTAAGTCAGGCACGGGCGCGCTGACATTGAGTAATCTGAACTCTTTCTCTGGAACGTTCAATGTCACCGGTGGCATCGTTCTGGTGCAGAACAATGATGCGCTGGGCAGTTCTGTTGGCGTGACGGTAGTCGCTTCCGGTGCGGAACTTCGCGTAGCGTCCGGCATCTCGATTACCTCAGAGCCATTGACCTTGAGCGGCACCGGCACCAGTGGCGGAGGTGCGTTGCGTTTGATCAGCGGCACCGCCTTCTTGGGTGGTGGCATCACGCTTGCCGCAGACGCCAGCATAGGAGTGGATGCGGGCCAGCTCACGCTCGGTGGCACAATCAATGAAGGGGTGAACGCGCTCACCTTCACCGGAGCTGGCGACATCCTGAGCAGCGGCAGCATCAACGGCAGCGGAGGTGTTGTGAAGAATGGCTCCGGCACATTGACCCTGACCGCCGCGAATACTTACACTGGCACGACGACCATCAACGTCGGAGCGATCAATGTGCAGAACGGCGATGCATTCGGCACCGTTGGCGTGGGAGCTGTGTCAGTAGCGAGCGGCGCTGCATTGATTTTCAACACTGCGAGCGGCATCAGAGTCGGCAACAAAGTGCTTACCGTCAGCGGCACCGGCATCGGTGGCGCGGGCGTGATCGACAGCGTGGTCGGCGTTCACTCTTGGGCGGGCGGCATCACGCTCGCCGCAGATGCGACATTCGCGGTCGAAGCTGACAGTCTCACGCTATCCGGGGCCATCGGTGAATCCGGCGGCGCAAGATCACTGACGAAGATCGGAGCCGGAACACTGGTGTTCGGCGGAGCCAATACTTACAGTGGCGCAACACGCATCAATGCCGGCACTTTGCAGATCGCATCCTCGGAGCGAATCGGCGACATTTCCGCTGTCATCATTGCAGCGGGCGCGACATTGGATTTGAACGACGCGGATGAAACCATCGGCTCACTCTCCGGCGCAGGCACGGTTGCTTTCGGCACGCTGATCACCGCGTCCCTCACCACCGGAGCCGACAATACGAGCACGTCATTTTCCGGCGTGCTCAGTGGCTCGGGTGATTTGATTAAGAAGGGCGCGGGCACGCAGACGCTGAGCGGAACCAGCACTTTCACCGGCAACGTGTTCATCAATAGCGGCGTGCTTTCGATCAGCGCCGATGTCAATCTCGGCGCGAGCACGAACGGACTCAACTTCGGCGGTGGCACGTTGCGGCTTACCTCCGCGATGACAATTTCTCGCAACATCAATCTAAGCATCGGCGGCACCATTGACACCAGCGGCGTGAACTCCACCATCAGCAGCGCGATCAGCGGTCCCGGCTCTTTCACAAAAATCGGCGCGGGCAGTTTGAGCCTGACGGCGGCAAATGGTTATACCGGCGACACTTTCGTCAACTCTGGCACCTTGAGCGTTGGGGCGAGCGGCGCTCTTGCCAGCACGAACGTGAACGTCAGCAGCAGCGCGACGCTGGCCGTGGTCAGTGGCGGCCTTCTTCCCGTCAACACCGCCTTGAACACTGATGGCGCGGTAAATTTCAACAGCGCGTCAGTAACCATCGTCTCACTCAACGGAGCCAGCAGTGGCGTGGTTACTCTTAACAGCACCAACCTCAGCATCGGCAGCGGTTCGTTTGCGGGTGTGATTCAAAACGGCGCGAGCATTGGCGGGATCACTAAGGCTGATGTCGGCACGCTCACCCTCACCGGCACCAACACCTACACTGGCGGCACCAGCATCAACGGCGGCACACTCGCGCTCGGCAGCTCCGGTGCGGTCGGCAGCAGCGGCAGCATCAGCTTTGGCGGCGGCACGCTGCAATACGGCGCAGCAAACGCGACCGATTACTCATCGCGCTTCAGCACATCCGCGAGTCAGTCATATAAGATCGATACCAATGGGCGGAACGTCACTTATGGCAGCGCCCTGAATAGCACGGGCGGTAGTTTAACAAAGTCCGGCTCAGGCAATCTTACTCTTAACGCCAGCAACACTTACTCGGGTGCCACCATGATCAACATGGGCACACTCACGGTGAATGCAACACTCACCAACACTGCGAGCGTGGCGGTGGAAAGCGGAGCCACTCTCGCAGGCACGGGCACGCTCGCGGGACTAACCACAGTGAAGTCCGGGGGATTCATCAGCCCCGGCAATGCCACGACCGCCGCCAGTGTATTGAATTTCTCTAATGGAGTGACCTTCCAGGCCGCATCATCCATTACTCTGGAACTCGCAGCGAATGGGTTTGCCTCTTCAGCCCTCAATGCCGACGGCACGGTAAATACCACTTACATCAATAATGCCAGCAACAGGGTCGCGAATGCCAATGATCGCATCAATGTAACTGGGGCGATCAATCTAAGCAGCGGCTCGACTTTCAATGTCCTGTTCAGCGGCGGAAATTCAGCGCATCTGGGTGATGCCTTCGATTTGCTCGATTGGACGACCTTGTTCAATCTGAATGGTTTCACCTATGGCACTGGGTTGCGTTCGGGCAGCGCCGCTGATAACGCGGCCTATGATTTGAAATTGCCTGACATATCCAGCGCCAATCTGGCGTGGAACGTCAGTAACTTTCCCACTAGTGGTATCATAGTCGTGCAAGGAGTTCCAGAGCCTCACCGGGCTGTGCTTATACTCGTCGGATGCATGGCGATGTTTCTGCGCCGTCGGCGATAAGTTCGCAGGCAAAATACTTAATTAAAGTTGTTGGTGCGTAGCTGCGAAGCTAATTCAAGGTTAGCCTTGTTCACTCTGTGAATTTCCATCTTCATTGCCGCAGAGCGGTAGGGGAGTTGGAACATCATGCTATGATGCCCCAACGCACGCGAGCGGGCTGAAGGCCCGCGCTCCGGCGGGTTGGAGCATTACCCCACGATGCCCTTGAAGACGCGGCCTTCGTTCATGTCGATGCGCTCGGGGCGGCCACGGTTGTTAAAGATGAGCTTGGAGTGATCGACTCCAAGGAGATGGAGGATGGTGGCGTGGAGATCGTGAACGTGGAGCTTATCCTTCACGGCGCGAAGGCCGAGTTCGTCGGTTTCTCCAATAACGTTGCCGCCTTTCACGCCGCCGCCAGCCATCATCATGCTGAAGCCGGTGGGGTTGTGGTCGCGCCCGTCGCCTTTTTCCGACATGGGCGTGCGGCCAAATTCGCCGCCCCAGATGACGAGGGTTTCATCGAGGAGGCCGCGCTGCTTGAGGTCTTGCAAGAGGCCAGCGACGGGCTTGTCCATTTCGCCGCACATTTGGGAGTGCTTGCTCTCGATGCTCTGATGGGAGTCCCATTTGCTGCCTGCGCCGTGGTAGAGCTGGATGAAGCGAACGCCGCGCTCGACCATGCGGCGCGAGAGGAGGCACATGCGCCCGAAGGATTCCGTGCGGCGGGAGTCCATGCCGTAAAGCTTGCGCGTGGCTTCGGTCTCGTGGCTCAAGTCCACCACGCCGGGGGCCTCGGCCTGCATACGGAATGCGAGTTCATAACTCTTGATGCGCGCGTCGAGTTCGCTGTTGTCCTCGCGGCTTTTGAAATGGGCGGCATTGAGATAGTTGAGATAGGCGAGCTTGCTTTGCTGGCGCGAGGCGGAGACGCCTTTGGGCGAGTAGAGATTGGCGATAGGTTCTGAGCCGTCGTCGAGCAGGACGCCTTGATATAAGGCGGGCATGAAGCCGCCGCCCCAGTTGCGCACGCCGTTGACGACCTCGGCGTCGCTGTCTTTCATCACGACAAAGGCGGGCATGTTTTTGTTCTCGGTGCCGAGTCCGTAGTTGACCCAGCTTCCGAGCGAGGGCCGTCCGCCGAAGATGGCACCGGTATTCATCTGGCAGACGCCACCAGCGTGATTGATGCCGTCGGACATGCAAGAGCGGATGACGCAGAGGTCATCGGCGTGTTCGGCAATGTTGGGAATCCAGTTGGAGAATTCCAATCCACTTTTTCCGTAACGTTTCCAAGTGCGCCGGGAGGCAAGCAAGGGCGCTTGTGATTCGCCCATCGCAGTGATGACGCTGCCGAAGCTGGGCGGAAGCGATTGCCCGGCGAGCTTGTTCAGGAGCGGCTTGGGATCGCAGATGTCGAGGTGGCTGGGGCCACCTTCCATGAAGAGGAAGATGACATTCTTCGCGCGGCCTAGCCGGTGCGGAATCTGGTTCAAGGCCGGAGTGCCGGGGCTTCCCTTGCCATCGCCAAGTTCTGCGAGCAGCCGGGAATCATTCAAGAGCGAGGCCAGCGCGATAGCCCCGAAGCCAGCTCCGCCTCGGCGCAGAAAGTCACGCCGGGTGTGGAGAATTTCGTGGTGGGGGAGCATATGATGGAAAGGATAAAGTGTTGGGGGCTGCTTGCCCTCACATGGATGAGGGCTAGCAGCCCCCAACACTTATGTTAATTCAAATACAGAAATTCATTGGAATTAATCAGCACGTGGCAGAAGTCGGTTAGGGCATCGAGTTCACTGGAGCCGTTGCCGGGCTTGTTAGTTGATCTTTCCCAGAAAAAGCGGGCGTCACGCGTGCTGCCAATGCTTTCGGCCTGGGCATCTACGAGGCAGTTGCGGTCGCCTTGCGGTTTGGAGACCAGCAATTCTTCTTCATCCAGCGCGCCGCGCCGGACCGACACGCGACTGAGCATTCCGTCCCACAGGCTGCGGGCGTCATGGTCGCGCCCGCCGATGAAGAGTGCGCGGTCGGGATTGGAGTAACCGCCGACAATAGGATGAGTTACGGTGACGGATTCCATCTTGGCCAGCGGATCGGCCAGATTTTTTGTGTAGTAAGTGATCGTGCCGCCGGGCTGGCGATCCTGCGCGGACTGGGGTGAGACGACGGCGGCTATGTAATAAGGTGTCTTCAGCGGGATGTGAATGTTAGAGGCGGCGACTTCATAAACGACTTCGCCCATGGAGTCATTGCCGCAGAGTTGCATGACGAGATTGTTAGCCTGGTATTTGGAATCTTTGCCGGTGACGCCGATGGCCCAGCCCTTGCTGTTTTTGTCGTTGTTCCAACGCGAGGCGATGGTGCGCACGGCGGAGTCTGCATAGACGGAGTCGAGATAGATCACGGCCTCAACGGTGAAGGTGTCGCTTTCCATTTCATCCGTCTCCACACGCAATTTCTCAAAGGCACCGCCGGGCTTGAAGGCCACCGTCCGCACGCCTCCGAGGGGATGCCGCCCAAAAAATGGCTTCGCATCCACCAGCGGATCAATGGGCGTGAACTGATGCTTGCGTTCATGCGCATCCGGCGTGGGCAGCGCCGATTGCGTGCGGAGGAAGCGGGTGGCGGCGGTGATTTCCGCAGCCGTGGGTGGGCGCGAGTAGGCTAGTTCATAGGCGCGGGAGACGATGATTTCCGGTGAGTTTCCGATTTCCTTGATCAATCGCGCGGCCATGCTGCGGGCGCGATGGAGCGGCCAGTCACCATTGATCATGAGAAGACTTTGCAATGCAGTATTGGTGGCATCGCGTTCCGACACACTTTGGAAACCGGGCGGCGCATCGAAGCTGCGGAGCAGTTCATCTTGTGAGTTGCGAATTTTCCGCGTGTAAATGGAGCGGCGCGTTTGGGATGACTCCACGCCGGGGCCGCCAGTTGTGGTGTCCAGTTCCCCGCTGATGGCCAGCAACGCATCGTGCGCCTGCTCAGCGTCCAGCCGCACAGGATTCATGCGCCAGAGTAAACGGTTCCTCGGGTCTTTTTTCAAGGCGATGTGATCGGGCGCGACACGGGCGGTCTGGCGATAAGTCGCCGTGTTCATGATAGTGCGGTGCAGCCACTTGAAGCTCCAACCGTGGGCGACGAATTCGCTGGCGAGCCAGTCGAGCAATTCCGGGTGGCTTGGTTTCTCACCGAGCCGGCCAAAGTCACTTCCGGTCGGCACCAGGCCGCGGCCAAAGTGATGCTGCCAGACGCGGTTTACGATGACGCGCGTGGCGAGCTGGTTATCTGGCTGCGTGATCCAGTTGGCCAGCGCAGCGCGGCGTCCGGTGCTGTTAAGGTTTTTCGGCGGCTCTATCTGCGCATTTCCTGGAGACAAGATCGAAAGGAAACCCGGCTCAATGGGTTGCTCACCGTCTTTGCGGGTTTTCAAAACAGTTGGCGGCGAATCCCTGCCGACATCCGTGGCCACGAATGCGAGGGGCAGGGGATGGGGCTTCAAGTTTGCATGGGAACGCATCTGGCGCTGCGCTTCATCATAAACGGCGCGCTCGCTGGATCTGAGTCTGGAGGGCTTGACCAGAAGCTGGTTTTCATAGCCCTGCCGGAGCACGAAATAGGCGATCTGTTTTTCATAGGCGGTCTTCTCTGTATCAGGTTTCAAGGTCAGGGCCTGGATAGGATCGGGGAATTTCTTCACGCCGTTTCGCATCTCCAGTTCCATCAGTGGACGCAGCGCCGTTTCCAGACGTTTGCGAGGAGCGGCGGTCGCGTCTTCCCAGGCTTTCTTTTGTTTCTCGTAGGCGCCAATTTCATCCGCGGTGCCCAGCGGCAAGTCGTCGCGCCAGATCAGCGGGGCGAAGAAGGCCTGAAGCCGGTAGTAATCTTTTTGCAGAACGGGATCGAACTTATGGTCGTGGCAACGTGCGCAGGCGAAGCTCAGGCCCAGAAAAAGCTCGCCCGTGGTGTCGGTGATGTCGTTCAAAATTGTCGTGCGCTGGCCCTCGGCATCGCGTGAATTGTATTCGTAAAAACTCTGCCGCAGATAGGCGGTGCCGATGAGCGCGTCCGGATTTCCGGGATCAAGTTCATCGCCCGCAAGCTGCTCGCGCACGAAGCGGTCATAGGGCTTGTCGGTGTTGAATGACTTCACGACATAGTCGCGAAAACGCCATGCATCGGGGCGATACGCATCCTGCCGGTAGCCGTCGGATTCGCCGTAACGCACCAGATCAAGCCAGTGCTGGCCCCAGCGCTCGCCATAGAGCGGGCTTTCGAGGAGCTTATCAATCAGGCGCGCATCGGCATCCGTTCGTTCGTCATCAATGTAGGCTTTCAGTTCTTCCGGGGTCGGCGGCAGGCCGTGCAGGTCAAAGTAAACGCGACGGGCAAATTCCAGCCGGTCAGCGGCGGGAGATTGCGGGAGATTTTCTTGCTGGAGACGGGCGACGATGAAAGCATCAATGGAATTGTGAACTTTGAATTGACTCGGCCCCCCGGCCTCGCCCCTTGGGTTGCCTTCGGCAATCTGTCTCGCTCCGCTCGGCTTTGAATTTTGCAGCGCGGGAGGTTCCGTTTTCTTCACGGGCTGGAAAGCCCACCAAGCGCGGTCTGCGTCGGTAAATTCACCGGTCTTTTGCGCGCTGGCCTGGGGCGCGTCATTCTGCGGCCACGGAGCGCCAAGGCTGATCCACCTTTCCAAGTCCTTGATCTGCTCCGGGTCCAGCTTGTTGTCCGGCGGCATTTGCAAGTCGGCATCCGTGTAAGAAACCGCTTTCATCAAGAGCGAGCCGTTGGCGTCGCCAGGCATTACCGCAGCGCCGCCGTCACCGCCTTGAAGAATATGCTGTATGCTGTCGAGCCGCAGGTTGGCCTTCTGTTTTTTTTCTCCATGACACTTGAAACACTGGTCGGAAAACAGCGGTCGGATTTTCGTTTCAAAGAACTTCAGTGAGGCAGGGTCGATGTTCCCCGCCATGGCCAATCCGCTGAAGCTAACAGCCAGCAGGATGATTGTGATGGCGCAGCATTTGGTGATGAGGCTACGAACTAATGTAGGGAGCATTGAGGACGACTGACAGATGACGCTCTTTATAATGAACGATTACGGGCATTTGTCCAAAAGAGATGCAAAGCATTATGAGCCGCAAATTTTAGCCGACAGGATTTCATTGTCCTGCATGACCAGACCGCTTCAGGCGCGCACCACGCTGACTTTGCCCGCGCTGATGGAGACCACGCGCACGGGAGTCTGCGGAGGGATGTAATCGCCCTCGATCATGGCCTCCAGGTGCAGGCCGTTGAAATCCACGTTTCCGTAGGGGCGCAGTGCGCTTTTCGTGATGCCGGTATCGCCCACGCTGATCTGCGTGGCCAGCGATTGCGCGACTCCTTGGATGGAGGCTTGCGCACCGCCCACGCTGGTCTGGAGCACGAGACGCTTGAATGGCCCGCTGCTGGGGAAGTAATGCATCAGCAGCGCGATCAGGGCCACGGCTCCGGTGAAGGCGAGCGCGAGGTTGCGCAAGGGCACGGCGTAATCGGAAATCTTCATCGGGAACGTTCCGCCCTCTGGCACTGTTACATCCCAGCCGGCCATCGTGTAAATGAGCGCGCCGAGCACGAGCAGCAAGCCGACGGCTCCCGGAATGATGTGACCGGGAAAAATGAAAAACTCCACCGCGATCAGCGCGAGACCGAGGGCGAAGAGCACCAACGTTTCATATCCTGCAAGACTGCCCGCGACATAGTGACCGAAAAAGAACAGGCCGAAGGCAATGCCCGCGACCACGCCCGGCACGGTCATTCCCGGATGCTGCATCTCCAGATAACCGCCTGCGAGTCCGATGAGCAAAAGGATCGCGGCATATTGCGTGATCAGAATGGCGACATACTCAAAGCCGTGCGGCTCCGCGATGACGACATCACCCTTGAGTCCTTCGCGCTGGCGCAGTTCGGCAAGGTCTTTGACGATTCCCTTGGCCAGCAGCGGTTTGCCGTTGTGCACCTTCGTGGCCTGCTCCTGATCGAGCGTAAGGATTCGGCCCTTGGCGCAGATTTCTTCGTCGCCGATTTTAAGTCCGACATCCTTGTCGATCATGGCCTCAATGATCGCCGAATTGTGACCCTTTGCTTTTGTCGATGTGCGCGCCATTGCCATCATGGCCGAGTTCATTTTGGCGCGCTCTGCGTCATCGAATTTTTCTCCGCCGCCGCTGATGGGCGTGGCCGCGCCGATGCTGCTGGCCGGGCTCATGTAAATCACATTCGTGGCCATCGCGATCATCGCGCCAGCGGACAGCGCGCGGGGATTGACGAACGCAATGCTGCGCGGCCCCAGTTTCTGCATGTCCCCCATCATCAACGTGGTCGTGTCCCAAGCCAGCCCGCCCGGCGTGTCCAAGTCAAAGATCACCGCCTCCGCGCCCTCCTCGGTCGCACGTTTCATGGTGCGGGACATGAACTCGAAGCGTGCCGGTGACATGAGATCCTCCGTGCCGACCGGGATGACCACGACGCGCCCCGTGTATTCGCCTTGCTTCACGGGCGTGGGCGTTGCCTTGGGCGTATCAGTCCGTGCGACTCCGGCAAGGCCAAGCCATGATGCGAAAAACAAGATCAGCGGGGAGGTTTTCATGATGGATAATTTACAGGCATAGTTTGCCCCTCGTTGCAGGGAAACTCAACTGATAGATCAGTGATGGGAAAAACGCATCGCCACATCACTGAGTGCGCGTCATTGAGAAGGAGCGCGATGTATGGCGAAGCCTACTCGCCACTTGTGCGTCTGGAGTGCGGCCACATCTAAGACCCAATTTTAGGCGAGTGGTCTTGCGACACACTCGCGCTCCATCTTATTTAGAAGCCGATCACTTCACCTTCTTTCCTTGCTTAATCGACTCCGGTTTGTCGGCTGCGGGTAGGTCTGCATTGAAGACGATGTCTGCCTGAGGCAGCGCAGTCTTGAGCTGGTTTACTCCGGCTTCGGTCAGCTTGGTTTCTACAACAGAAATGTTTTTCAAAGTCTTGATGGCGGATAGTGATGCGACGGCCTCGTCGGTGATTTCGGTGCCGTAGAGGTTTAATGAAACGAGGTTTTTGAGTGTCGTAACTTGCGCGATTCCGCCATCGGTGATTTTTGTTTTCCGCAAATCAAGATGAGTGAGGCGGGGCATTTGGGCGATGCTCTTGAAGGCGGCGTCGGTGATTCGGGTGCGGGCCAGATCAAGCTGCGCGATGTTATTCTTGATCGGGGCGAGTGCAGCCATGGTATTGTCGTCGCATTGATTGACAGCCTGGAGAAAGTCCACGCGCAGCAATGGGCTGCCGCTTATCAGTGGCGCGATTTGCGCTCCGCCCGACTGCAACTTTTTCAGCGTGTCGGCAGTGGGTGGCTGGAGACCTGTGGCGAGTTTTTTGTAAAGTTTTTCGTGCTCGCGTTCTTTGATGGGCGCGGTTGCGGCCTTCTGAGTGTCGGCGGGTTTGCCGGAGAGATTGCCCGTCCAGCCGTCGAAGTCCGCGCCTTCGGTGATCCAAGTTTTGAGCTTGAGGATTTCTGCTGGAGTGAGCGGGTCTCCCTTGCCGTCGGGCGGCATGGCCTTGTCGTCGTCGCGCGGCAGGGTCGTGACGGTGATGATGGCGCTGTGGGCGATGTCCTTGGGCTTGACGGGGATCACGTCCTTGTTGCCGAGGAGAATGGCCCACGCGGCGTCGAGCCGGATGTCGCCTTTGGGTTTTTGCATTTTGCCATTTTCCTCGTGCGCAGCCTTGTGGCATTTCTGGCAGCGGCTTTCCAGGAGCGGGAGGATTTCCTTGGTGAAATCCGTTTTGGCCTGGGCTTGGAATCCGGTGGAAAATTGGATTGAAAACAGGACGAGTGGCAGCGTGTGGTGCTTCATAAATGACAAAATACGTGCAAAGGAAACGCTTGCTCATGCGCCTTGTTTCAGGAAATTCAGGATATGCCTGCCGCCCCTGCCCCCGTGAACCGCTTTGAAACCGAAGCTTTGCTCAATCGTCACACATTGGGAATCATCATGGGTGGAGGAGCCGGAACCCGGCTGTTCCCCCTGACCAAAGATCGCGCCAAACCCGCCGTGCCGCTGGCGGGGAAATATCGTCTTGTGGATATCCCGATCAGCAACTGCATCAATAGCGGTGTGCGCCAAGTCTATGTGCTGACGCAATACAACAGTGCCTCGCTCAATCGCCACATCAGCCGCGCCTACAAGTTCGATTTGTTCAGCCACGGCTTCGTGGAAATCCTCGCCGCGCAACAGACATCACAGGGCGAGCTTTGGTATCAGGGCACAGCCGATGCGGTGCGGCAAAACTTGCGCAACTTCACGCAGGGGAAGTATCAATATTTTCTCATCCTCAGCGGCGATCAGCTCTATCGAATGGACTTCCGGAAGGTGCTCGCCAAACACATCGAGCACAACGCAGACATCACCATTGCCACCATTCCGGTGAATGAATCCAGCGCGAAAAGTTTGGGCATCATGCAGACCGACAGCATGGGGCGCATCCGAAATTTCGTGGAGAAACCAACGGATCCGGCGGTGCTGCAGTCACTGGCCATGCCGAAGGAAACACTTCTGGAACTGGGGCTTTCCCAGGACGAGCCACACTATGAGGCCAGTATGGGCATCTATGTTTTCAATCGCGACATGCTCATCGCCGCGCTGGACAATGATTTCGTGGATTTCGGCAAGGACATCATTCCCAATGCGATCAAACATTATCACGTCCAGAGTTATCCCTTCCAAGGCTACTGGGAAGACATCGGGACCATTCGCAGTTTCTTCGAGGCCAATCTCGATCTCTGCTCCGTCGTGCCCGAGTTTGATTTCTTCAACTCCCAGGCACCGATCTACACGCACGCGCGTTTCCTGCCCGCGACCAAGATCAACGGCGGCAGCATCCATCACGCGTTGCTCTCCGATGGCTGCATCCTTACCGAAGCGGAGATTGAGGACAGCATTCTCGGAATCCGCACCGTAGTCGAGGACAAGACGACCATTCGTCAGTGCATTATCATGGGCGCGGACTACTATGCCGGTGCGCCGAACTGCCCCGTCAACCGTCCGCCGCCCGGCATCGGCAAGGGTTGCAAGATCGAGCGCGCCATCGTTGATAAGAACGTCCACATCGGCGACAACGTGGTCATCACGCCCAAGGGCAAGGATGAAAACCTGGACGGCCCCGACGGTCTCTATTACATCCGCGACGGCATCGTGGTCATCCCAAAAGACTCCGTGATTCCTGACGGCATGTGGATTTGAGCGGGGCAAAGATTTCGGACGACCCATTATCGCCCGCCCGCAATGCGCGAAACCGTTCAACAGCCAGATGAGCACTGCTTCGCACGGTCGCGAATTTACGTGTGCGCCTTCCGTGCATGCTGGGTGTTGATTGTCGTCTGGGCGGCATGGAGACGCTATTCTTTGCCTGCGGAACCGCTGCTCGATCGCGATTTCTGGGGCTATCTAGGTCCGGCGTTGGAGAAAATCGCTGGCGCTCCTTTTGTGCAATCGGAAAACCGTGCCTTTGTCTATCCTGGTTTCATTTACATGATCATCAGCGTGTTCCGAAGCCTCGGGGCGATTACGGTTGTGCAGCACCTGCTTGGTCTGGCTACAGGGCTATTGCTGCTCGGAAATTGGATCGCAACGCGGCGTCTGCTTCTGCGTCCATTCATTTCGGTCGTCTTGCATGATGTCGCCGGACTCGCGCTGCTGGCGATTTATCTGGTCGGCGCACAACCGATCCCGTCCGAACATTATCTTCGGCCCGAGAGTATTTCTCCATTTTTCGCGATGCTGGAATTTGGATGCATCATCCGTTTTCTAATCGCGAAGCACATAGACTGTCGGCCCCGGCTGGCGCTTTACTATGGAGCTGCCGCATTGGCGGCTTCATTTCTGCTGCCACTGCTCAAGCCTAGTTATTCATTCACTGCGATCCTGACCACGTTGCCAGTGTGGTGGCATTTGTTTGACCGTCGCGTGAAATGGATCGGGCGATTGACCATGATCGGCGTGCCAGTTCTGGCCGCAGTGGTGCTGCTCTGGTTGCCGGAAGCCCGTTACTCTGCTGCAAATTCGCGGTCAGTAAGTTTTCTTCCGGCGTCGCTCTTTACGATCCATGCGTCGCAGATACGAATCCAGATCGCGAGTGATTTGAATAACAATAGTGCGGAGGTTCCTTACTCGCATGAGCAATTGGAGGCGATCCTACAACTGCTCGATACGGAGATCGAACTAAGCCGCCCCAGAGTCCGGCACACTTTTTCATCTCTGGGTTTTCATCCCGACTATCTTCTCTACGACAATTCCTTTTGCCGGAAGCTGAATACGATATTGCCCGATC
>JAYVQB010000441.1:0-4570 GCA_043757085.1 Verrucomicrobiota bacterium | reverse complement strand
AGGAAGGGCGCGGCATCGGATTGCCTGCCAAGATTCACGCCTATAAACTTCAAGAGGAAGGTCTTGATACGGTCGAAGCCAATGAAAAACTTGGCTATCCGATGGACTTGCGAGATTACGGTCTCGGTGCGCAGATTTTGTTTGATCTCGGCGTGCGGAAAATCCGTCTGATGACGAACAACCCGAGAAAGGTCATCGGGCTTGAGGGACACAAGCTGCACATCGTCGAGCAAGTGCCAATCCAGTCCGTGCCGAATGAACACAACGCCAAGTATCTGGAAACGAAGCGCACGAAGATGGGGCACAGCCTTTAAACTTCATCAGAGTTGATTTGCCCGGCAATCACCTCTAAGTCTCCCGCCCCATGTCCTCCGCCACCCCCAGCGCTCCACGTGCATCCAGTGCCCGCGCCAGCATTGCCATTGTCGCCAGTCGCTTCAATGAAGTGTATGTGAACGCCTTGCTGGATGCCGCGCGCGAGGAACTGGAGCAGATCATGCCGAACGCCCAGGTCATGATTTACCGGGTGCCGGGCGCTTTCGAGATTCCGGTCTGTGCGGAGTTTGTCCTGCGCAATACGGAGCCGGATGCGCTCATCGCGCTCGGTGTTATCATTCAGGGCGAAACCGAGCACGGTGATTTGGTTGGGGCTTCAGTGACCGACGCCTTGCAGCGTCTGGCTGTGGCCCATGTCGTTCCCGTGGTGCATCAAGTCCTGCTGCTCGACAGTGAAGAACAGGCGCAGGAGCGGTGCCTGGGCGACCGGATCAATCGCGGCACGGAAGCCGCCCGCGTCGCTGTGAATATGATCGAACTTTTTAACAAACTGCGCGTGACCTTTCCATTCCCCCGGCAATCCGCATGAGCATGGTCAAGAAAAGGGAAATACGCGAAGCCGCGATGCAATTGCTCTTCGCGCGCGATTTGCACGGTGAGCTTCGCGATGCTGATCTCGAGGTTTTCTGGACTTTGCACAGCGCGAAGCAAGCCACGCGTGAGCTTTCGGAAAAACTTGCGGCGGAAGTATTCAAGCACCTGCCTGAGATTGACGGAACCATCTCCGGTGCCGTGGAGAACTTTTCCTTTGACCGCATCAACACGGTAGATCGCAATATTTTGCGTCTCGCAGTTTATGAATTGATGCACAAGGCCGATGTTCCCGTTCCTGTGGTCATCAACGAAGCCATTGAGATCGCGCGGCGTTTCGCTACCGAGGATTCCGCAAGATTTGTCAACGGCGTCTTGGATCGCATTGCCAAAGACCTGCGCAAGCATAAGGCATCGAACACCAAGCACCAAGCATCCTGACCCGTGGCCGGTTTCTTCAAAAAACTCATTCAGCGCTTCACCAAGCCCGACATTGATTGGGACGATCTCGAAGCGCAACTCATCTCTGGCGATCTGGGTGCCAAGCTGGCCATGAGTATTGTTGACGAACTCAAAGACAAACAGCGCACGCTGCACAATCAGGACATTGTCGATGTCACCAAGGCACACATCAAATCCATCCTTCCCGCAGCGCCACTACCGCTGCAGCCGTTCGCGGACAAGCCGAAAGTCATTCTTGTTGTAGGAGTCAACGGCACGGGCAAAACCACCTCCACCGCAAAACTCGCCAGCCATCTGATGAAGCAGGGCCGCAGCGTCGTGCTTGCAGCTGCGGATACTTTTCGCGCCGCTGCCGTCGAGCAGCTTGAAATCTGGTCGCAGCGCACTGGTGCACCCGTCATCAAAGGCCCGCCCAACGGCGATCCCAGCGCGGTCTGTTATGATGCCCTGACCCACGCTATCAATCACAAGGCCGACTACCTCATTTGCGACACCGCCGGACGCCTCCACACACGGCACAATCTCATGGAGGAACTGCGCAAAGTGAAGCGCGTGCTCGGCAAACACGATGCCACCGCCCCCCATGAAGTCTTCCTCGTCGTGGACGCCACCACCGGCGGCAATGCCTTGCAGCAAGCGCGCGAGTTTAACAAGACCGTGGAACTCACCGGACTCATCGTCACCAAGCTTGATGGCAGCGGCAAAGGTGGCATCATCGTCTCCATCCAGCAGGAGATCGGCGTGCCCACCCGCTTTGTTGGCACCGGCGAGAGCGTGGAAGATTTCAAGCCCTTCGTCGCGGATGAGTTTCTGGAACATTTATTTTAAACTTTGAACTTTGACCGAATTGACTGAATTAAACACAATTGTTCTGACAAAAAACGGGCATTCATTCACAAATGAAGCTGCAAATTGATCCTGTAAATTACGTTAATTCCGTCAAACTTATTCCATGACCGCAGCTCTCGCCTCCACGATTCCCGTCGAACACGATGATCCGGTGAACGCGCAAATCCTTGCCGTGTCCGAAGACCAGATTCGCGGCTTTCATCGTCATCCGTTTGAATTTGTCGCCGAGCGCACGGGATTGTCGCTGGAAGCGGTTCACGAGCAGGTGAAAGCCATGTTGTGCGCCGGTGTTGTGCGTCGCGTGCGCCAGACATTTTTGGCGAACAAGCTTGCCGACGGCGGGTTGGTGGCCTGGAAGTTGCCTGTGGAGAAACTGGACGCTGCCTTTGATTTCATGGTCAAGGAAGACCCGTTCAGCGGTCACGTTGTCCTGCGCAGCACAGATCGTGACGTGAGCGGATCGGATTACAAATTGTGGACGACCGTGAAGGTGCCGCGCGGCAAGGAAATTGCGGAGCATTGTGATGCGCTCAAGCGATTGCTGGGCGCGGAGGAATACATTGTCATGCAGCCCAAGGGCATCTTTGCACTCGGCGTTGGTCACGTGCGCCGTAAGACGATGGAACCCGGTGACAAGGCTGATGTGCCTGCCGAGATGATCACGCCCGATCTCGTTGATCTCAGCGATGAAGAATGGGAAGTGCTCATCGCCATGAAGCGCGATTTTTTGCAGGAAGAAATCGTCCCAGAAATCTGGGACGCACGCGCGAAGGAAGCCGGCGTGAGCATTGAGCGATTCTGTGAAGTGGCGGAAGGCTTCGAGAAGAAAGGCATTCTCGGACGCTTCTCTACTTTCCTCGAACATGTGAAACCATCACAGACCGGCGTGCGCGTCACGCGCTTCAACGCTCTCTTCCACTGGCGTGTTCCGGAGGGGATGCAGGCCCGCGCCGGCGCCGAGGTTGGACGTCATCACATCATGACTCATGCTTACTGGCGCGAAGGCGGCCCGCGATTTGCCAATGCGAATATCATGGGCGTCGTTCACGGCACGGAGAAAGAGCGCGTCCTGATCCACAAGGCCGCCATCGACAAACATCTCGAAAGCGTCGGCATCCCCGTGCTCTACACGAACGTCTTCTGGGGCGGTCGCAGCGAGATCAAGCCCAGCGAAATCTCACCCATAGTCTATCGCGAGTGGCACGAGAAATGGGCGGGCAAGGCGAATATCATTTAATGGTTTCAGTTCGGGTGCTGTAGCTTCACTCCGTAGGAATTTTTTTCGAGAGCAAGTGATTCCGACTGCTGAAAAGTTCAGGATCGCGAAGGAGGGCTGCAAGTGTTTTGCTATCACAACATGGTCACTACCATGTTTGGATTCACTCATATCGCCGGTGACGAATTGCCTTGATTAAGATTTGCCTTGGCATCACTGCAGGGAATAGCTATCAAGTAGGCTATGAAACAACTCATCGACGAATTCAAGGCCTTCATCATGAAGGGCAATGTGGTTGATCTCGCGGTCGGCGTAATGATTGGCGCGGCATTTGGCGGAATCGTGAAAGCATTCACTGACGGCATCGTTACGCCACTGCTCGGGGCATTGGGCGGCAAGCCGGAAGTGAGTCTGCACATCTGGCATTTCGATGTCGGACTGGTGATCAATGCGATCCTTTCATTCCTCATCACGGCGGGCATCATCTTTTTCCTGATCTTGAAGCCGATGGCCCATCTAATGGCCATGGCCAAAAAGAAAGAAGCTGAAAAACCTGTGGAATCGCCACCGATTCCCGAGGATGTGAAACTGCTGACGGAGATTCGTGATCTGTTGAAGAAATAATGTCACGAATGCCATATTGAATTTCAAAAAAGCCCGCTGGAACCCCCATTGAGATCGACCTCCAGTCGGGTGGGTCTCCGAGCGTTCATCGCGTAACGCTCAGGTGTTGGAACAAGGAATTGGAACCACGGCCAGCCAATCAAAATCGCTATGATTGGAGACTCGAAATTAGCCCCAACGCTGGTGGCATACTAGAACGCAAAGATGTAATGAACTTCGAGGCTCCTGCAAATGGCTATGCAACTAAAGCAACCATCGAAATGCCAACCACAGCAACGCCTGTCTGGGGTGACAGTGCTGAGCGAAGCTACTTTATTCGGTTCAATGACGGAGTTCATGCAAGAGTCGGTTTGCGGATGCACGCTGGCGGCGACCACTTTGTAGTGTGGGAGTCGTATCTGAATCCGAAGGCAGGTTTAAGAACACTGGAGACGGAGCCTGCGACGAAGAAGTGAGTCGCAGAGTGCGCATCATCGCACCGGGGATGGTGACCACGATAGAATAACACTTTCCCCTTGCTTCAAGCGTATCCAGCCTGAATTTTCAACTCAT
>JAYVQB010000440.1:0-4584 GCA_043757085.1 Verrucomicrobiota bacterium | reverse complement strand
TTAATCGCCTCCATTTTCGCAGTCATCGTTGCCGCGCTGGTCTTTGTGCCCAAGCTTTAACCTGAAAACGCATCATGCCCAACTGGCTTCACGATCTCACCGCCTTGCTCGGCGCTTCCTGCGTTTCCGTCGAGGAATCCGTGCTCACGCAACACAGCACGGACAAATGGCTCGCTTCAGCGGAACCGCAGGCTGTCGTTTTTGCGGAGAGCACGCAGCAAGTCAGCGCCTTGATGCGATTCGCCAGCGAAAGAAAAATTCCCGTCACTCCGCGCGGTGCTGGCGTGGGCTACGTCGGCGGTTGTGTTCCATTGCGCGGCGGCATCGCGCTCTCACTTGCGCGCATGAATTGCATTTTGGAAATCAATGTGGCAGACGGTGTCGCCGTGGTGCAACCGGGCGTCATCACCGGCACCTTGCAGAACGCGGTCAAAGAACTCGGCTGGTTTTATCCGCCCGATCCCGCGAGCCTGAAGGATTGCAGCCTCGGCGGCAACATCGCCACCAACGCCGGCGGGCCGCGCTGCTTGAAATATGGTGTCACCCGACACTACATCCTCGGCCTCGAAGTTGTGCTGGCCGACGGCACGATTTTGCGCGCAGGCGGTCGCTGTCACAAAAACAAAACTGGCTTTGATCTCGTCAGCATTTTTACCGGCAGCGAAGGACTGCTTGGCATCGTCACCGAGGCCACGCTCCGCATCATTCCGCATCCACCAATGCGCGCGATGATCAGCGCGGGATTTGCCTCCTTCCCTGCCGCCGCAGCTGCGGTGCAGAAAATTCTCGGCAGCGGTCACTTGCCCTCCGCCTTAGAAATCTCCGACCGCTTCACGCTCCAAGCCGCGCGTCATGAATTGGGCGACACAGTTCCGCAGGGCGAAGCTCATCTGCTGGTCGAGGTGGATGGACAATCCGAAGCCGTGCCACTGGAGATCGCCGCGCTGGTGAAGCTCTTGCAACAACTCAATGCCGTCTCCGTGTCCACCGGTCTGGGTGATGCCGAATGTGAAAAATTCTGGCAGCTTCGTCGCGAATTCTCCTCGTGCCTGCGCGCCACCGGATTGACCAAGCTCAACGAAGACATCGTCGTGCCACGCGGCAAGCTTGTCGAACTCGTAAGCTTCGCCGAGCAGTTGCAGCGCGAAAGCGGCTTCCCCGTCGCGTGCTTCGGTCACGCGGGCGATGGCAACATCCACGTCAACATCATGGTCCAAGACCTGGCCGACCCCGCGCAACGCGAGCGCGCCGAGTCTGCATTGGATCGTCTCTTCCAGCACGTCCTCGCCCTCGGCGGTGCGATCACCGGCGAACACGGCATCGGCATCGCTAAACAACGCTGGTTCGCCGGAGCCATCGGTGAAGGCGCACTCGAAGCCCATCGCCGAATCAAGACCGCGCTGGACCCGCTGGGGATATTGAATCCGGGGAAGTTTGTGTGACGGCCATTCAATAATGCGGTATTTACTATTGATTATGACCCTGCAAAATGTGTGATTAAACCTATGAAGTCCAAGATTACAATCCGCCTGGATTCGTGCGCCATGACTTGTGCCAAACATCTCGCGAAGAAGCGAGGCACTACTGTCGTGCGTATGGTTTCAGAATTTCTCAAGAGTATTGCTGCCAAAGAGCCTTTAGTTGAAAAAAAGGAACGCCTCCCATCATTCACCCGCGTTGAGGCCACATAGGTTTACTCGTTTGACTATCCCTTTCTCCATGGACAACCGCGAAGATGAAATCGTTGCTGCGCTGCTCGCCTCTTATCGCGAGATCGGCGGGATCAATCATCTTGATGCCGCTAACCTTCCTTCTAAAAGCGTGGTCGCTACTATCTGCGAGGAATTGCTTCAGCTTATTTTCCCTGGGTTCTATGCGGCAGAGGTCGTGGCAGCGAGCGAACTGCCGATCATCACCGCCGAACATGTGGCGTCGGTGCGCGGACATCTTTGCGCGGAACTGGGGCGCAGCCTGCGCTTCAAGCATCGCGATGCCAAAGATCATCGCACAGAGTCATCACGCATCTGCCATGAGTTCATGCGGCGGCTGCCCGTGGTGCGGAAGCTATTGCAAACCGATGTCGAGGCCGCATTTCAGGGCGATCCGGCGGCACAATGCTCTGACGAAGTTATCCTCGCTTACCCCGGACTGGAGGCCATCACGATCCAGCGGCTCGCGCATGTGCTTTATCGCGATGGTGTCCCGATTCTTCCGCGAATGATGACGGAGTGGGCGCACAGCCGGACTGGTATCGACATTCATCCCGGCGCGCAGATCGGCTCGCACTTTTTCATTGATCACGGCACCGGTGTCGTGATTGGCGAGACATGTGAGATCGGCTCGCATGTAAAACTTTATCAAGGTGTCGGCCTCGTCGCGCGTTCACTCGCAGCGGGCCAGCAGTTGAAGGGAATAAAACGGCATCCTACTTTGTGCGATCATGTCACCGTCTATGCTGGCGCCACCATCGTCGGCGGCGACACCGTCATCGGTGAGCACAGCACCATTGGCGCGAATACCTTTGTCATAAATAGCGTTCCACCCGATACTTTGCTGGTCATGGGCGAACAAGTTCAGCGCACGCACGATAAGAAAAAACGGCGCAGCGATGTATCTGGAAATGCGAATGAGTTCACGATTTGATTGGTTTCGAAAAGCATGAAGACGCTCCGGCAATTGTGCTTTTCCTTCGTGGATGTCATCAAGGCACGATCTGTTGCACCGACCCGAAGGAGCAAGGGCATTCAGCCCTTGATTGACCAAGGGCTGAATGCCCTTGCTACGACAAACAAACAGCGGGATCATGCCTTGGAAAAACAAGCGTGTGATTGGCTTATGGATCTGGGCCTGACGGAGGGCGCAAAAAACCTGCGCGTGGAATGGAACCCAAAAATGCGCAGCACCGCAGGCTATGCCCGCTGGCCGCAATGGCGTGTTGAATTGAATCCGCGACTCGCTGAGTTCGATGGTGAAGTCGAACGCACCTTGAAGCACGAACTGGCGCATCTCATCGCCTATGCCCGCGCCAATCGACGCCGCATTGAGCCACACGGCGCGGAGTGGCGTCGCGCCTGTGCTGATCTCGGCATCCCAGATGAAAGCGCGCGTCACACGCTTCCGCTGCCCCGCGTGAAACAGAAACGGAAATTTTCCTACGCCTGCCAGTCATGCGGACACGCCGTGGAGCGCGTGCGTAAATTCAAACGGCACAGCGCCTGCTTGTCATGTTGCAAGAAGCACAATCAAGGCCGCTACGATGCGCGGTTCCAGTTTGTGCTGAAGAAAGCGCCTTAGTTGAGCAAACTGTCATCGACGGAATAGAAATCGCCGCCCTCTGGCAGTGCACCGTTGCGAATGCCTTCCAGACGTTTGCGGCTGCCGCGCTCGGTGGCGGGGCGGTTGGCCGCCTTGGTGATGAAACCGCTGAGAGTTGGGCCTGCGATGAGTGCGCCCGCTGCCAGCAAGGCAAGTGCGGCGACACTGGACGAACGGCGTTCCATGCCGCGCCCAAATAACAAACCAAGGGCACAACCCGCTGCCGCTGACGCTGTGGCAAGAGTGTAGATATTCAAATCATCGTCGATACGGGGCTGGGGCAAGGTGGACATGAAGAACCATACGCCTTGAATCGCATAAACGAAAATGGAATTTCAGATTGCGGATTGCAACTGGGCCAGATTTTGCGCAAACTCTACTTCCACTCGCGCTTAGCAGCTTTCCATCAACCGCACTTCACATGCCCGCCCCATTCGCCATCAACCGCAATCTCTACGCCCTCGTCCTCGCCGGCGGCAGCGGCCAGCGTTTCTGGCCCGTGAGCCGCGACCGGCTGCCCAAACAATTGTTGCGGCTCTTCGATGACAAGACATTGCTGGAGCACACGATTGACCGGCTTGATGGGCTGGTGCCCAAAGAAAATATTTTGGTGTTGACGAACCAGATGCAACTCGAAGCCGTGCGCGAGGTGTTGCGTGACTTCCCTGAGGATAATATTCTGGCCGAGCCAGAGAAGCGCGACACCGCGCCCGCCATCGCACTGGGCATTGGCTGGGTTGCCGCGCGCAATCCGCAGGCCACGATGATGGTGCTGCCGAGCGATCATCTCATCAAAGATCACGCGAGCTTCCGGCACACACTGCAAGCCGCCTGCGATGCCGCGAGCCAGAGCGGCGCGCTCGTCACCATCGGCATCAAGCCCACCTGGGCCTGCCCGGGCTATGGCTACATTGAGCGGGGTGCAAAAATGGAAGGCGCTGGCGATATTCCCGTTTTTGAAGTGAAAAAATTTCGCGAAAAACCCAATACCGAACTCGCGGAACACTTTCTCGCGCAGGGAAATTTCACATGGAACGCAGGCATGTTTTTCTGGAGTGTCGCCGCGGTTAGGTCAAACCTCGAAGCGCATTGCCCGGAGTTGGCCGAGTTCGTCACTGAGCTGGAGCAATCGCCGGATTTCGCCACCACCCTACGCGCCCGGTTTGCCTCGCTGCCGAAGTTGTCCATTGACTACGCGCTCATGGAAAATGCCTCGCGCGTGCTAAATGTGGAGGCGTGTTTCGATTGGGATGATGTTGGCAACTGGAC
>JAYVQB010000439.1:0-4591 GCA_043757085.1 Verrucomicrobiota bacterium | reverse complement strand
TCCACAGGCCAGTCAATTTGTCGCGGGTGACCACGCCTTGTTTGTCCTTGGCGATCTTGTAGAGTTGCCCGGCCTCGCACACCACCTGGCTCTTGCCTTCTTTCAGGTTAGCAATCGCGGCTTCCATCGCGCCTTGAGTGTAGTACACGGAAAAATCGGTCAGCTCGATGGCGAGCGTGAACTTATCTTTTTTGTCGTAACGCGGCGTGGCTTCGATGAAGCTGATATCGAAAAACACCACCTGGCCTTTTTCCACCGCGCGTTTGTCGAAGACCTCGGGGGGAATTTGCTTCGGCACCAGGTCGATGCCCTTTTGCTTGGCTTCGTCCAGCACCGCCGGGAACAGGCCCATCTCGAATTCGAACGCGAGCATGTCCACGCGCGAGGCGCCGCGCTTGCGGCATTCGGTGATGACCTCTTCCACGAACAGCCTGCCCACCGGCAGATTGATCGGGCCGATCACTACCAAACGTCCTGCATTTTTGCCGTGGAAAAAAGGCTCGCCTTCCAGCGGTTCGGCGCGATACGCGCGCAGGATCAGGTCGCGGAACTCGCGCTCCTTTTGCATTAGCGCCTGCTCCTTCTGTTTGCCGGTGAGCCGACCGCCGACGTTGAGATAGGCCTGGCGCTCGTAGCGGCCGAGGTTCAACACCTCGAAGGCGCGGAATGGCTTGCCGGATTCCTTCAACTCGCGCTGCACGCCGATCAGGCGTTTGCGTGTGGTGTGGATGCCGAACTTGCCGAGGTCGGTGGCGATCCACTTGCGGCCGAGCTTTTCCGCCACCGCCGCCGTGGTGCCGGAGCCGCAGAAGAAGTCGGCGACGAGGTCGCCTTCGTTGCTGCTGGCTTTGAGGATGCGTTCGAGCAGGGCTTCGGGTTTTTGGGTGGGGTAGCCGAGGCGCTCCGTCGATGTGTTGCCAACTCTTCCAACATCATCCCAAATGGTAGTCACTGGCTTACCTTTAGTTTCATCGAGATACGTTTTTAGACCATCGAGCCTCGGCGAGCCATCTTGTTTCGTGAGGATGCGGCCTTCTGCCCACAGCTCCTCGAGTTTTTCTAGTGCGTAACCCCATGAGCGATTCGACGGAGGTTTGGAGCCGCGCCATTCAAATTGCCGATTAGGATTTGCGGAAGAAAAGGTGATGTCACGGCCCGTGTAGAGCCGACCATTTTCGTCTTTCTTATAGCGCCCAAGCTGTGCGTCACCGTATTCCGTAAATTCTTCGTTGAATACGAAGGTGTCAGATTTTGCAGCGTAGAAAATTGTATCCTGTGCACGCACGTAGCCCTTTGTCCCCATGTTGTGGGCATTTGTACGTGACCAGACAATTTCATTTTGAAACTTATCAGCGCCAAAGACTTCATCAATTGCAAGGCGAAGATAGCCACTGACCCGCCAATCACAATGCACATAAATACTCCCATCCTCCGCCAGCAAATCCCGCATCAGAATCAGCCGCTCGTAAATCATCGAGATGAACGAGTCCGCACCGCGCCCCCAGGTGTCGCGGTAGGCGATCTGTTCGAGCAGGTTCGGTTCCTTGTGGAAAGTCTCACCGCCGATCTCGATGTCCATGGAGAAGTCGGCGCCGACGTCGAAGGGCGGGTCGATGTAGATGAGCTTGAGGCCGCCCGCGTCCTCGATCTGGCGGCGCAGCGCGCCGCTCTTGAGCGAGGAGAGAATCAGCTTGTTGTCGCCCCAGATGAGCTTGTTGGTCCAGCCTTTGAGCTGGCGGCCGCCGATGTCGAGGCCGAGTTCCTCGTCGGCACGGGCTTCCTTCCGCGGCTCATCAATGTGCTCCAGCGTCTGGAAGGGCAGGATGGCGGTGCAGACTTCGCGGGATTTGCCGTTCCAGACGAGTTCGACCTCGCGCTTATCGGCAAAGAGGAGGAAGCGGTATTTCTCCGGCAACGGCTTGCCCCGCTGGATAAGCTCAATGAGGTCGCGCTTTTCGGCGTCGGTCAGTTCGTAGGCAGATTCGTGGCGGGCCATGGTGAAAATAGGGTTCCAGTCAATTAACAGTCAATTAAGCGGGGCGTGCGTGACACTAGGTAAATAAAGGGTTCTCGAGCGTCTGGGAGCTGTCTCAGTCAATTGAAGGTCAATTAAGTTTTAGCATATCTGATATACAATTTTTGTTGGATGAATGTTTAATAAAACCCAATTAAACCTAATAAAACCCAATTGAATTTTTACGATTTCAAGCGCCATACAGCCCCTCTAGTTTTTCCATCAGAATCGATAATGTCGCGTTTCCGCAGGCGTTGCAGCAAGTTGTGAATCTTGTCTGCCTTCTGCTTGTCGTTGAGCAAATCAGAAAATTTGCCTTCCAAAAGACGTTCAAAATCGGGTCGCCTCCCTTCTTTGAATTTCCTGAGATACTCGAGGATCAAGTCACAGAAGTATTGGTCATCGAAGGCTTTGTGGCGAATGTAATCGGCCTCACTGTCTGTGACGGCAGCGATCTCGGCCGCAACGTGGAAATTAGGCTTCCGGCCTTCAATCAACCCCTGTTTGCGGAGAGGCTGCAAAGTTGCATCGTCGGGAAGATTGCCTTTTTGCACGGCATCAAGAGCCAGCACATCGGACCAGGGAAGGTCAGCATGAGTCAACAGGGCGCGGCTGTAATTTTCGTCAATGAAACGGCCCTGAAGACGTAACGTAACGTGACCGGGATCGGTCAGGTCAAAGTCAGGGAGTGGCAGGAAGCGGCTGGCCTGGCCTTTCCACATGACCTCACGAATGCCGAAGCCCATGGTGTCAATCATGCGCAAATGCACCATTACTTCCGCCAGGAGACGGTTGCGATAGCGCCTGGGGGAGCGGTTTCCGCGGATGTAATCGTCCGGCGTGCCGTCAAAGAACTCGCCTGCATTCTGGAAGACCAGCTCGCTCTGCCGTTCGATAACCAGAACGCGTTCGCATTTGGTGTAATCCTGGTGGGCGATGCAGTTGTGCAGCGCCTCAAGAACAATCCGCTGGTCGTATTTGGGAATCTCAATCGGGATTAATTGACCAGGCGGAAGCAAAGTCAGGCGCAAGTTGCGAATGCGCTGATAGAGAAGTGAACTTGTAAGAAGAAAGGGCGGATGAAAATGTTCATAGGCCAGCTCCGGCCCTTCAAGCTTCCACGAAAGTTCCGCTGCGCATGGTGATAGGAAATGAGTGGATTCATCACGTCCAAGCAGGAGCAAACAGGCACGTGTGATGCCGCCGCGAATGGTGAGCTTGGCTTTGTCGAGAAAGGTGACGTCATTCCATGAGCGGATGGTTTCCACTGGGATACGTTCCTGATATTTTCCGACGAAGATTTCGCGGGCTTTTATCAGGGCTTCAGGATCCAGATCGGCGAGCGTGGCATTCTGACAAATGACGGCGGACCAGTCTTCAGCAATGGACTGGGCGCGAATTTCATCCTGTTTCGTGATGCTAAGTCCCGTGAGGCTGGAACCGTCGCGCGCGTAGAAATGGGTTTCCCACGCAATGGGAATTCCACGCGGTGCGGAAGGAATTTCAAACAGCACTACCCTGCCTAGCGGGAGCTGGATTTCGTGAATTTCACGAAAGGAAACCGAAGGGTCCGTTTCCTGCGCAATCTGGTGCTTCAAGCTATCGAGCCGCGCCCATTCTTTCCGATAGTCGCTGCCGACGACTTCGCGAGTTTTGTCTTTCACGCCGAACACGAGCCAAGCGGCTGGCAAATTGCGCAGGTTGGCCTCATTGCTGAGAGCGGAGAAATACTTCCCGATGTCGGAAGTGGAGAAGTTGTCGTTCGCTTCCTTGAACTCCACGCATTCACCTTCCCAGCCCGCGATGAGACTGTGGAGCTTGGCTTCGAGATCAAGGCGCGGTTGAGACATGGATACGGAGTCAATCCTTGTATTCCGTGAATGCGGATGCAAGTCCGGCAAACGTGGAGGGTGTGTGCTTCTCGTAACCATCTTGATCCACGAAAACGAAGCCATATTTCACGTCATCATCGTCGGCGCTCGCAGCGGTCGCGTCTTCGCACCATTGGCGCAATCGGGTCATCTTCTGCGGAAGGTCAAGTTCCTTGCGACGCGGGGTCGCTGTCACATCAATTTGCAGCGAAAGACGGCACTCCTTTTGCAGCATCTGGTGATGGATGTCCTGGATGGACTTGAACCATGCCATGCGGCTGTCGTGAATGTGATGCGCTTCATCATTGAAAACGGCAAGTTCATTCACCTCACGAATAATTTCGCCGAGATCGGTTTTGCTGTCCGTCGTTTTGCCTTTGGGTTGACTGCCGAAGGCGTCACCGAGGAAGTATTCCCGCAGATCATCGTCTTCGAGTGATGATTCAGGAATGTCGCCGAGAAAGACGCGATGGATGTTCGTCAGGAAAAGATTGCCGGTTTCGCGCACGATGCGCACGTCATCCTGAATGTGAAGCGTGAGCTGGAAATCGTCACGCCAGTTTTGCCCCGCAACGCCGTTTTCAGGAAGAACCGGATCATTGAAGAATATCTTTAGACCGTCGAAATCCGCGCGCAGGCGGTCGAGCACAATGATGTTCGGAGCGATGACGAGGAAATTTCTCGATAGCGTGGAGTCGGCTTCGTA
>JAYVQB010000438.1:0-4595 GCA_043757085.1 Verrucomicrobiota bacterium | reverse complement strand
TCGTCTTGGCATCTGGTTCGCAAAGACGTAGCTCCGGCGATACTTGTCATCAAAGAAGTCCGGCCCATGGATTTCTTTGACGCGCAAATTCAACCGCTTGTGACGGAAGAAGCGCAGGCCAATCGCCAGGCCGTCGCTCATGCCCAGGCTCGGCTGCATGAAGTGTTCGATAAATACCGGAGTCGTGCGCCGCATTTCTCCGACCAGCTCACGCACTGGGGTGTGAAGTGGGATTTGATGAAAGCATCGCTGCATGATTGGTGGAACAAGGACAACGATGCAGCGCAGGTGACGCGAAAACTTTTCTCGGAGAACGTTTTCTCGGAGCAGGAACTCAAACGCGATCTCGAATCCGTGATGAAGGATTTCAGTTTAGAACTGGAGGCCAATCGCAACCTGATGTTGGTGCAAACCATTGCCAGCCTCCGAAGCACCGAGGTTCCCGTGAAAGGATTTTCTGTGGACAGTCTGACGCAGGATTTTCAGGCACAAGTGAATGGGCTGCTGCAAGCGCGAGCCAAGGACGTGCCGCAAGTCACGTTGCTGGCTGCGGGCGGTGGATTGAGCGCGGGCATTGGATTTGGTTGGATGGCTGAGGCCGTGACCGGCATCGTCGTGCGCTGGGCGGCAACTGCTGCCGTCACGGCGGGTGGCTCCACGGTTGTGGCTGGCGCTGCTGGAGGTGCGGGTGGCACGACGGTCGGGCCAGCGGGCACAGCCGTGGGCATTGTGGCCGGATTGATTGTCGGAGGCGCGGCGGACTGGTGGATGGAATCGCACTTCAAAGAAAAAATGACCGCACAAACCGTCGCTGCACTCGACGGTATGGAGTCCGCCGTATGGAAAGATAAGAAGCGCGGATTGAACATTCTACTGGCGCAACTGGTCGAGGAGAATCGAATCGCTCACGAGAAAGCCTTAAAAAATATCGCCGCCAATGCTGACCATGAAAAATCCTGAAGCTACGATTATGAAATATACCTGTCTCGCCTTTGGTTTTCTTCTCGCACAAGGAGCCGTTCAAGTTCAGGCCCAAACCACTGCTGCCGGACGCGCATTGACGGAAGTTGTCGAAACCATGTTACAACAATCCGCGAAGCAAGCTGGCAAACAGGCCGCAGAACAGCTTGCGGAAATCGGAGGAAAACAAGCCGTGCGCGAGGTCGCCGAAAAAGCCGCGAGCGAAGGAGGCGCAGCGCTGGTGGAAAAGCTCGCCGCCAACACCAGCCGCTACGGGCTTGTCGTGCTGCAAGGCGCGAAGGAATCGCCCGCCGCCTTCATGCGCGCGCTGGAAGGTGTGCCAGAGTCCTTGCGCGGCGCAGCACTCGCAGAACTCCGACGTGAACCCGCCGTGCTCACAGGACTGGTGCGGGAGGCCGGAGCGGATGCCTTGATCGTCGCAGGAAAAAATCCCGGCACGGGCGCGCAGATCATGCGCGAACTTGGCGGCAGCAGCGCGGGCGCGGTCAAGGAACTCACGCAAGATCAAGCCATCCAACTTGCCCGGCACTCCGGTGCCATCGCCAAAGTCGCCGATGCCGGGCAGCGCAGCCAGTTTTTGCAACTGCTCGCGAAAGCACCGCAACGCGTGCTCGGACTTCTGGAAAAGAACCCCAAGGTTCTCTACACCTCCGCCGCACTCGCCGCATTTCTGGCATCGAAAGATCAATTCCTCGGCACCGACGAAGTCGAACTCGGCCCCGATGGCCAAGTGATAAAAAAAGTTACCAAAAGCGGATTCATCGAGCGCATGTTCGACAAAGGCACACAAACATTTGGCAAGCCCATCATGACCGTCGCCTGGGTCGGCTCCGCTCTCATAAGCCTTGCGCTCGCGGGCTGGCTCTTCATCAAGTTGCGTGCTTCACACAAGATCACTGCGGTTAAAATGGATAGGGCAGTGGCGGAGGCGCGGAGAACAGCACCGTTTGATTGAGGTTTCGCTCGGATGATGCTTCGAACCGCAACTTGCTTTTGCACCGCATCATAGGAAATTCCCCGCACGTGAATGACTACTCATATACTCCCGAACGATCAACTAGAACTGCGCCTCGATGTTGTGGACGCGACATTGAGCTAGTTCGCTGCTGACGAAAAAGTCCCACTGCCGACTGAGACCGCTTACAAAATCGTTAGCCCACGATTACCTGCGGAAATGAAATAAGCCAAACACTAACAGACGACACTCTTCAAAAATGAACATCTCGCCTAGTTATTAAAAATAATTCGCCCCGCCCCTGTTAAAAATATGAAAAATTTTGATACAAGAACCTACAGCATAAACGATTTTCGCGGTTGGAATGACCGCAAGGAACTAAAGCTTCAACCAAAATTCCAACGCCGGAGCGTTTGGAGCGACAAAGCCCGGTCGTATCTGATGGACTCGATTGTCAGGGGCAAACCCATCCCGAAAATCTTTATTCGGCAGGACATCAACCCAAAGACAAAGAAGACTGTGAGTGAGGTCGTTGATGGGCAGCAGAGGCTGCGCACGATATTTAGCTTCTTGCAAGACGGGTTCAAAATGAGCAAAGCGCACTCCGTAGATTACGGGGGCAAGTTTTACAGCGAGCTGCCAGAGGAAGTCCAAACGGGTATCTTGAAGTATGAGCTTTCCGTTGACCTGCTTCTCGACGCGCCAGACAAAGAGGTATTGGACATCTTCGCCCGCCTCAACTCCTACGCGGTAAAACTGAATCCCCAAGAGTTGCGCAATGCGACTTACTTCGGAGAGTTCAAAACTCTGGCGTATTCTCTGGGCCTTGAATACGTAACTTTCTGGACCGAGAACCGCATCTTCACCGACGCCCAGGTTCTCAGAATGGACGAGGCTGAGTTGGCCTCCGACCTTCTGGTCGCTCTGCTCGATGGAACAAAGAGCCGCAAAGCAATCGACGCTTACTACAAAAAGCATGACGACGAATTGAAGGAAAAGACGAAGCTGGCCCAACACTTCCGCAAGACTATGGACGCAATCGGGGCGTTGAGTGCGGGCGCACTCGCTGACAGCCCATTCAAGTCACCGGTTCTGTTCTATTCGCTTTTCTGTGCTGTTCACCACCACTTGCACGAACTGCCCAACTTGAAGCTCGCCAGAAAGCCTTTCAAAGAGCCACAGTATCCCAAGGTCTGGAGTGCCCTTGAAGCGGTAGATTCGATCATTAAGAAGGAGATGCCGGAAGGCGCTGAAGCGGCATTTGTCGATTCATTGAAGCGCCACACTACTGATGAGCCTGTTCGGCAGGCACGCACTGAGTTCCTCGTAAAGCTAATTGCCAAGAAGCTGTGACCTAACCTTCGCATGGCAAACAGAACGCTAGGCACGTTGCTCACCAGCAGCGCAAAAGAGTTTGAAGGGGCGATTCAACTCACCGCGCGCGCAAGCGTTTGGCAGAACGAGCTCCAGCACTTTCACGCCGCGCGATTCAAGAAAGAACACCACAAGCAAATCGTCGAGCTTGCATTCATGCGGGCGTTTCTGACTTGGGAGAGCTTTCTTGAAGAGGCTTTCACCCTGTATTTATTGGGCAAGGCGTCGCCTGCTGGATTCGCACCTGTGCGATATGCCATACCAGTGAACCGCCAACATGCGGCGGAATTGCTGGCGTCCGACGCTCGTCACACGGACTGGACGGCAGCCGCTCGGATTCTCAACCGAGCTAGTCGGTTTTTCAAAGGGGGACGACCTTTTGCGGACGTGATTCGGCCTCAAACGAACTTTCTGGATAATATGAAGACTATCCGAAACGCTCTTTCCCACGAATCCGAAGAGGCAACAGGCAAGTTCGATACGTTCGTCCGAAACGAGCTGACCTTTCTTCCGCCAAATACAACTCCGGGTTCTTTCCTGGCGACGCTGAAACTACATCATACGCCACCTTCCACTTATCTTCAATTCTACATTCAGAATTTCCGCACGATGGCGAAAGCCATCGTTCCCACTTAAGGGCAAATATTATTCCGTCAATAATTCAGCGGAAACCGAACCGGGCTGAGTCTGCATGACAAAATGCTCTGAGTCTATCCTCGCAACCGTGCAATACGCTTCTCTGAGTGAAAGAGCCAGTGGCTACATGGATGGTATTAGACGTCGGCATACAACGCCGAAGACTGGAAGCTGCGGATTATTGGCCGCTTAACCCAAACGGCCCGCATTGCCGTGGCACAGGTCTGCGACCTGTGTGTAGCCCGGCCATTCTGGGCGGTGCTGTCTCAATGAGGTTCCGGGCAGGATGCCCCGAAGACACCCAGTTCGCTGACCTGTGCCGCGCAACAGGGGCAGTGCTACCGTTCAAACTGAGACACGGGCGGGGCGCACACGGCGCTTTCGAGTCATGGGTGACTTCACCACCTCGCCTTTTGTCTCCAGCGTTTTGTTTTGCTTTGGTGATGCCCCAAGGTTCACGAAATCATCAGGATGTTTCTTCTGCTCGGCATACATGACGCGGCAGGTGGCTTTCAGGCTGTGCCCGTGGCTTGCCGAGAGCGAATCCTTGATGGCCCAAACCTCGGCAAGAATGTCTTGTGTGGATGATGTGTTCATGATGGTGGCAGCAAGTCCTCCGGTGTGCAGATCGTGGGAAGAGTGTAGCCCA